>NZ_JZWY01000189.1:0-6672 GCF_000966955.1 Streptomyces sp. NRRL S-495 | reverse complement strand
GCCCTCGACACCCCCTGGACCGTCCGCCGGATGGCCGCCCTCGCCCTGATGTCCGAACGCACCTTCGCCCGCCGCTTCGCCGCCGCGACCGGCACCACCCCACTGCGCTGGCTGCTCGATCAGCGCATCCTCACCGCCCAGCGCCTCCTGGAGGACACCGACCTCCCGGTGGACACGGTCGCCGTCCACTGCGGCTTCGGCTCGGCGGTCTCGCTGCGGCCGCCCTTCACGGCCCGCCTCGGCGTGCCGCCGCGGGAGTACCGCCGCACCTTTCGTGGCCGGGACGGTATCTGACGGAATGTCAGGTGCGGCCCTCGATCCGCGGCGCGAGGCCGTCGAGGAGGGTGGTGAGGCCGGATTCGAAGAGGGTGTCGAGGTCGAGGTCGTAGCCCTCGTCCAGTTCGGCCGTCAGGCGGGTGAAGACCGGGAAGCGGGCCGCGGCGGTGCGGGTGTCGAAGGTGGCGAAGCGGGTGTCGGTCCACTGGTCGCCGGTGAGGCCGGTGGCGGCCTGGGCCCGGGCCTCGCGTTCGAGGTTGGCGGCGAGGCCCTCGATGTAGCTGTAGAACAGCACGTGGATGTCGAGGACGGTGGCGGCCGGGAGGCCGTGGCCGTCGAGGGCGGCGAGGGCCCATTCGGCGTGGGTGAGCAGGTTGGGCAGCAGCAACGGCCGAGTGACGGAGCCGAGTTCGGCGAGCCAGGGGTGGCGGCGGAACAGCGACCACAGGGTGCGGGCGCCGAGTTCGAGCCGGGGGCGCCAGCCGGCGGGCGGCTCGGCGGGGTAGCCGGCCTCGCCGAAGGCGGCGTCGGCGGCGAGCAGGACGAGTTCGTCCTTGCTGGTGACGTAGCGGTAGGTGGACATCGGGGCGGCTCCGAGCCGGGCCGCGACGGCGCGCATGGACAGGGCGGCGAGCCCTTCCGCGTCGGCGATCTCCAGGGCGGCCGCGATCAGCCGCTCGCGGCTCAACTCGCCCTCGGGGGATGTCGGTTGGGCCGGAGAGGCGGCGGCGGGAACGGCGGCGGCGACCACGGTGCCGACCCGGGCCCGGGCCTCGACCAGGCCCTCCGAGCGGAGCACGGTGAGCGCCTTGGTCGCGGTGGCGAGGGCGACGCCCCAGTCCTGGGCGAGCCGCCGGTTCGAGGGGACGCGCGCGCCGGGGGCGAGTTCGCCGCTGGCGATCCGGCGGCGGAGGTCGGCCGCGATGCGGCGGAACGGCGGGTCCGTCTCGGGTGCCACGGCGGCGCCCTCCTGTTCGGATGTTCGGAAAATTCTTGGCGGCCGCGCCAGGTCTGTACTAGCGCAGACGCTACCAGGGGAATCAGCCCCGAAGTGCCTGCTGTCCTAGCTCAGAAATGGCTCTGACCTGCGAGTTCGAGGCTTGCAAGGCTCTGTATGTACAGCGTACGTTCAGAGCGTTCACGGCGGACGGCGCCGTACCGAGCACAACGAACCAGGGGAGCAACCATGCAGAACGTCCTCGTCTCCGGCGGCGGCATCGCCGGTACCGTCCTCGCCCACTGGCTGGCCCGCCGGGGCTTCGCCCCGACCGTCGTCGAGCTGGCCCCCGGCCTGCGCTCCGGCGGCCAGGCCGTCGACATCCGGGGCGTCGCCCTCGACGTGATCGAGCGGACCGGCCTCACCGAGCAGGTCCGGGCCGTCCGCACCCGGATGCGCGGCATGTCCGTGCTCGGCGCCGACGGCACCGAGCTGCACCGCTCGGAGGAGACCACCTACAGCAGCGGCCGGCTCGACAACGGGGACGTCGAACTGCTGCGTGGCGACCTGATGGAGATCCTCTACGACCACACCCCGGCGGGCGTCGAGTTCGTCCACGGCGACAGCATCACCTCGCTCCAGGAGGACGCGCACGGGGTGCACGCCACCTTCGCGCACGGGCAGCCGCGCACCTTCGACCTGGTGGTGGGCGCCGACGGCCTCCACTCCCGGGTGCGCCGGCTGGCCTTCGGCCCGGAGGCGGACTGCCTCAGCCCGCTCGGCACCCATGTGGCGATCTTCGCCGCCGACAACTTCCTCGGCCTGGAGGACTGGCAGGTCTGGCAGCGCGACGGCGACGCCGGCTACGGCATCTACCCGGTGCGCGACAACACCGAGCTGAGGATCGTCTTCGGCTGGGCGAGCGACACGCCCGTCGAGCGCGACCCCGAGGCGGCCCGGAAGACGGTCGCCGAGCGGATCTCCGCGCTGCCCTGGGAGCGGACCCGGCTGCTGGACGCCCTGCACCGCTCGACCGACTTCTACGCGGACGTGATGGCGCAGATCCACCTGGACTCCTGGTCGGCCGGCCGCACCGTGCTGCTCGGCGACGCGGGCTACTGCGCCTCGCCGCTCTCCGGGCAGGGCACCAGCCTGGCCCTGGTCGGCGCCTACGTCCTCGCCCAGGAACTCGGCCGGGCCCGCGACAGCGGCGCCGACCNAGATGTGTATAAGAGACAGGCCTACGAGCGCTACGAGCGCCGGATGCGCCCCTTCGTCACCCTCAACCAGGCCCTCGCCACCGAGAACCCCGGCGGCCCGGCGGCCGAGGAGTCCGTCGAGCGGGCGAAGAACGCGATCGTCCTGGACGCCGCGTAGCCGGACGCCGACAGGCCCCGGGGCGGGGTGCACGTGACGGGGACCGGCCCCCGGCCCGATACCCTTTGGTTCCATGACCGAGGTTTCCCGTCCCGTCCGCGTCCGTTTCGCTCCGAGCCCCACCGGCATGTTCCACGTCGGGGGTGCCCGCTCGGCGCTGTACAACTGGGCGACGGCACGACAGCAGGGCGGTGTCTTCGTCCTGCGGATCGAGGACACCGACGCAGCGCGCAACAAGCCCGAGTGGACCGACGGCATCATCAGTGCCCTCGCCGCGATCGGCATCCACGAGGGCGACCCGGCCTTCGAGGGCCCGTACTTCCAGTCCGCCAACGCCGGTACCCACCGCGCCGCCGCCGAGAAGCTGTACGCGGCCGGCCGCGCCTACTACTGCGACTGCACCCGCGAGCAGACCGCCGAGCGCACCGGCTCCGCCCAGACCGGCTACGACGGCTTCTGCCGCGAGCGGGGCCTCGAGTACGCCGAGGGCCGGGCGCTGCGCTTCCGCACCCCGGACGAGGGCGCCACCGTCGTGGTCGACCTCATCCGCGGCGAGCCGGCCTTCCCGAACTCCGCCATCGAGGACTTCGTCGTCGCCCGCGGCGACGGCAGCCCGGTGTTCCTGCTCGCCAACGTGGTCGACGACCTGGAGCAGGGCGTCACGGAGGTCATCCGCGGCGAGGAGCACCTCTCCAACACCCCGAAGCAGCAGCTGCTGTGGGAGGCCCTCGGCGCCACCCCGCCGGTCTGGGCGCACCTGCCGGTGATCGTCAACGAGAAGCGGCAGAAGCTCTCCAAGCGCCGCGACAAGGTGGCGCTGGAGGACTACCTGGCCGAGGGCTACCTGCCCGAGGCGATGGTGAACTACCTGATGCTGCTGGGCTGGGGCCCGAAGGACGACGTCGAGATCCGGCCCTACGCCGAGCTGGAGCAGCTGTTCAGCATCTCCGAGGTGAACGCCGGCTCGGCCTTCTTCGACGTGGCGAAGCTGCGCTCGTTCAACGGCGAGTACATCCGAGCCCTGACGGTGGACGCGTTCATCGCCGCCTGCGCGCCGTACCTGGCCGCCGACCGCGCGCCGTGGCCGGCCGAGGCGTTCGACGCCAAGGCGTTCGCCGAGCTCGCCCCGCTGGCGCAGTCCCGGATCGCGGTGCTGGGCGAGATCGTCGAGCAGGTCGACTTCCTGTTCCTGCCGGAGCCGGTGGAGCACGAGCAGTCCTGGGCGAAGGCCATGAAGGACAAGGACGGCGCGCTGGCCCTGCTGCGCACCGCCCGCGAGAAGCTCGCCGTGGCGGACTGGAAGGCCGAGGCGCTGAAGGCCGAGCTGGAGGCCGTCGCGGCCGAGCACGGGCTGAAGCTGGGCAAGGCGCAGGCGCCGATCCGGGTCGCGGTCACCGGCCGCACCGTGGGTCTGCCGCTGTTCGAGTCGCTGGAGGTGCTGGGCCGCGAGCGGACTCTGGCCCGCCTGGACGCGGCGGCGGAGCGTCTGGCCGGCTGACGCCGGAGCTTTTTCGTACGGGCCGCACCCCAGGTCGGGGGTGCGGNNCCCCAGGTCGGGGGTGCGGCCCGTCGCCGTTTCCGGGGGCTTCTCCGCGCTCGAATTGACCCATGATTTTTGCGCTGGAATGCACCCCTCGGCAGGTCGATCGGGCTCATAGAGTGATCATCACAAGGCGACGGCAGGGGAGCCGGAGCCGCCCGAGACGGGGAGAACCACCATGAACGCCAGCCCGATCAAGCCCATCCTGACCCGCGCCGCCACCGCCGAGACCACCAGCGACCCGAGCAGCGTGATGACCCTGCTCGCCGACCACGGCACCGACGGCAGCCCGGTCACCAGCTACCGGTCCACCTTCGCCAAGGGTGCGGTCGGCGCCCCGGCGCACTTCCACACCCGGGCCTCCGAGCTGTTCTTCGTCATCGGCGGCAAGCTCCAGGTCCTGCTGGACGAGAAGGTCGAGACCCTGGAGAGCGGCGACTTCCTGCTCGTCCCGCCGCACACCCCGCACGCCTTCGCGGCCGCTCCCGGTTCGGAGGCCGACGTGCTGTTCGTCTTCACCCCGGGCATGCCGCGCTTCGACTACCTGCGCCTGCTCGGCCGGGTGATGCGGGGCGAGGCCAGCCCGCAGGAGATCAAGGACTCCTCCGAGCTCTACGACAACCACTACGTCGACAGCCCGCTGTGGCGCGCCACCCTGGAGGCCGCGGCCGGGAAGTGACGCTCAGACCGTGACGAGTCTCGGCGACCGGCCGAAGACCAACTCGGTGAACCCCGGGGCGGGGGAGATCAGCACCCAGACGAACTTGCCGATCCCGCCGGCGCGGGGGCAACAGCCCCAGCGCTCGGCAAGTTCGTCGACGAGGAGGAGGCCGCGTCCGCACTCCTCCTCGGGACTGGGGGAAGGGCGCAGGGTGGGCAACCCGCTGCCGGTGTCGTGCACTTCGAGCCGCAGCCGGTCGGCGACGACGGCGAACCGGACCTCGACCAGGCGGTCCAGCGGGGCGTCGGAGTGCCGGACGGCGTTGGCCACGAGTTCGCCGAGCAGCAACTCGCCGATGTCGGAATAGCGTTCGCCACGGGGCAGGCCCGCGAGGTAGGCGCGGAGGAACGACCGGGCGAGGGGGGCGGAGTCGTCCTGCGAGGGGAGTCGGGCGGCGAACTCGCGGGGCCGGCGGACGGTACGGAGAGAGGGCATGGCGAAGCCTCCGGGGAGAGGGGGGAGTGGAACAGGCTCGCGAATGGGGCGCGATATTCACGCTGTGCGAGGAGAAGACTGCGTTCCGCCACAATCATCGACTCCCGCCGGGTACGGTGACGACCAAATCGCAGTGCGGGGCATGTGCGGCACGTGAGGGGACCGGTCATGGCACACCGGAGGAGCAAGCTCGAACCGACCGCGAGTTCGGCGGTGATGTTCGGCGAGGAGCTGCGGTTCTACCGGGAGCTGGCCGGCTACACGCAGGAGGAGTTGGCCAAGCTCCTGCACTGCGACCGCACGGTGCTCACGCGCTGCGAGAGCGGCAAGCGCCGGATGCAGCCCGAACTGGTCGAGGATGCGGACCGGTTGTTGAACACCGGCGGGCTGTTGAAGCGCCTCTGGGACCGGGTGGACTGGAATGCGGAGATCGAGCACCCGGACTGGTTCCAGGAGTACGCGGAGATGGAAGCCGAAGCGGTTGCCCTACGGTTGTTCCAGTACGGATATGTGCACGGCCTGCTGCAATGCAGTGATTACGCACGGGAGTTGTTCAAGGCGGGCGATGCGGCGGGCAAGCCCGAGCTGATCGGGGAGCGGATGGCTGCTCGAATCGGTCGACAGCAGCGCTTCCTCGCCCCGGACGGCCCCTTGTTGATGGCGGTTCTCGACGAGAGCGCCATCAGAACGGAGTTGGGTGGGCCTGCCGTGATGCGTCGCCAGATGCAGCACCTCCTCGATGTGGCGAGGCTCCCCAACGTCAGCATCCAGATCGCACCGTTCGGCGGTCGGCGGACGGTCATCAAGATGTCGATGGTTCAGCTGGAGATGCCGGACGGGCGGAATTGGGTCTACTCGGAGAGCCTGGACCGTGGGCATCTCAGTGACGCTCCAGCCGTCGTGGCGGCACATCGCCGTGGCTATGATCTGCTTCGCGGGGAGGTGCTCTCGGTGAGGGAATCCCTGGAGCTGCTTGCCGACGCGATGGAGGGCTACCGGGATGGTGAGGTTCGAGATCGGCGCGAACGGCTGGCGCAAGAGCAGCTACAGCGGGCCCGACGGGGGAGACTGTGTCGAGGTGGCCCTCGCGTCCCCCATCCCCGGCGTCGTCCCGGTGCGTGACTCCAAGGACCCGTCTGGTCCGGTCCTCCTCTTCCCCGCCGCAGCCTGGGGTTCCTTCCTCTCCGCCCTCCGGGACGGGTCGCTCCCGGTTGGTTAGAACCACCCCTGGGCATGGGCTACTATTTACCCATCACCCAGTTGCGCGGGTGGCGGAATAGGCAGACGCGCTGGATTCAGGTTCCAGTGCCCGAAAGGGCGTGGGGGTTCAACTCCCCCCTCGCGCACACAGAGAACGGCCGGTCGGATCCTCGGATCCGACCGGCC
>NZ_JZWY01000188.1:0-36031 GCF_000966955.1 Streptomyces sp. NRRL S-495 | reverse complement strand
CCTCGGATCCGACCGGCCGTTCCAGTTTCCGCAGGTCCGGCTCACGCGGGCCGGACAGTGGGATGCCCCTCCAGTCTCGCCTGCGACTCCTACCGCCTCCACGCCATCCAGATCCTCGACGTGGCCTTGTGCGCGAGGGGCGGTCGGCAGGTGGCGCCATCGGTTTGGCGATGTGATGGTCGACGTTCGCCCCCGCCTCGGGGAGCGGTGTTCCGTTCGGTCGCCGCTTCCGGCCCGCGATATGCCCGTAATGGGGCGCCCGCCCGTGTGGTGGGCGGGCGTTGTGCGTTGAGCGGATCCCTGTCATCTGCTTCTGTCGCCCCGACTCTCGTCTCCGGGATGCCTTGCCGTGAAGATGTTCCGCTTGGCCTGCTGCCGCTCGCCGTCCTGGCAGCGGTCCTTCCGGCAGTGTCGGCCACCGCTCGGACGAGTGCGCCCGCGTCGGGCGCACTGGCCCTGCGGGACGGTGAGATCGCCTACTGCCTCACCGACCGTGCCGCGAACGCGCTGGAGCGGGAGGGGATCGTCCTGGATGCCGTGGCCCCGGCCACCGTCCGGACCAGGGACGGCCACGCGTGCGTGCAGATGCCGTTGCGGGAGGGCTATGTGCGGCTCGACCTCACGGGTGTCGTCGCGGCCCAGGGCGGCTTCTCCCTTCGACGCACCGGCGACGGCAGGTCCGCGGACTTCGAGGACATCACCGGCACGATCGGCCTCGACGGTGCCGGCGTCGTCAGTGCCGGCGTCGTCAGTGCCCGCCGCCACGGCGCGGACACCCGGGTCCTGACCTTCACCAATGCCGGGATGGCGCTGTTCCTGACCGAACTGCGGGGCCGCGACATGCCCCTGACGCTCACCGAGGCGTGCGCCGACTCGCTGGCCCGGGACTTCGGTACCAGCCCGCTGCCCGCCGGCGAGGACCTCGCCATCGCCTCCGGGACCTTCCGCCTCCTGCCCGCCCTTACCGGCAACCGCGCGAGCGCACCAGGACGTCTCCCCCTCAGGTGTGACGGTCCAAATGGGCTCTCCAGGCAGGCGCTAGCGTGAACCGGACGACGTCCGCGAACAGAGGAAGCACCCCGTGACGCAGCACAGCAGCGAGCCGTTCCGGCTGATCGTGACCGGAGGCGGGACCGGCGGTCACACGTACCCGGCCCTGACCGCGGTCCGGACCCTCCAGACTCGGTTCGCCGGGGCGGGCCGCGCGCTGGAGGTGCTGTGGGTCGGCGTCGACGGTGGCCTGGAGAACCGCGTCGCCGCCAGCGAGGGCATCCCATTTCGCGCGGTCGCCACGGGCAAGGTCCGGCGCTCGTCCAATCCCCTCAAGCTCGTGTCGCCCGCGAACGTGCGCGACATGAGCCGAGTCCCGCTCGGCGTGGCCCAGGCCCGCGCGATCGTCGCCGGCTTCCGGCCGGACGTCGTCCTCGCCACCGGCGGGTACGTGGCGGTGCCGGTCGGTCTGGCGGCGAAGATGTGCCGCAGGCCGCTGGTCGTTCACGAGCAGACTGTGCGACTCGGGCTGGCGAACCGGTCGCTCGCGCGCGCGGCCACCAGGTTCGCGGTCTCCTCAGAGGCCACCCTCGAACTTCTGCCGGAGTCGGTGCGCGGCACCACGGTGGTGACGGGCAACCCCGTCCGGCCCGAGGTGCTGGCCGGCCACGCCCGGAAGGCAGTCGACGCGCTCGGCCTGCACTCCTTCGCCTCCGGACTGCCGACCGTGTACGTGACCGGCGGCGCCCAGGGCTCGCAGCAGATCAACGAACTGGTGCGGGACACCCTTCCGTGGCTCCTCTCGCGGGCGAACGTGATCCATCAGTGCGGGCCCGCGAACCTCGACGCCCTCAGCGCGACGGTGAACGCCCTGCGGCCGGACCTGGCCGCCCGCTACCACCTGACCGGATACGTCGGCCCCGAGCTCCCCGACGTGCTGGCGCTGGCCGACGTCGTCCTGTCTCGCAGCGGCGCCGGAACGATCGCCGAGCTCACCGCGCTGGGCAAGGCCGCCGTGCTTGTGCCGCTCGCGACGTCGGCCGGCAACGAACAGGCCCAGAACGCGATGCACCTGCAGCGGCGACGCGCAGCGGTGGCGCTGACCGGAGAGGTCAACGCCACCATGCTGCAAGACGCGATCGAGCCGCTCCTCACCGACCCCGGGCTGCGGGGACAGATCGCCTACCAGGCTCGGCAGATGGGCCGCCCCGACGCTGCCGAGCGACTGGTCGACGTGCTGCTTTCCGCCGCCTCCGCCTGATCAGCAGGCCTGGGGCGTCGGCCTCCGATGTGCAGGGCTGTTACCAAGGCAAACGGTCAGGGTCATGCGCATCACGGTCCACCTGCCGATGTGAGGGCCTGGTCGAGTGAGTTCACCACGCGGTCGATGTCGGTTTCGGTGAGGTGCTGGTGGAACGGCAGGCTCAGGATCTCCTTGCTGACCTTCTCGGTGACCGGCAGCGCCCGGTGCCAGGGCTTGAAGGCTGCCTGGAGGTGGTTGGGCGGGTAGTGGACGCCCACCGCGATGCCCTGGGTCTTCATCAGCCGGAACACGTCCTCGCGGTGCGGCACCCGGACCACGCACAGGTGCGGCACCGTGCGGGTCACGTCCACGTCCACCAGCTCCACCGCCGGGACGTCGCGCAGCGCGTCACGGTAGGTGACCCACAGCTCCCGCCGGGTCGTCTCCGTCTCGGCGAAGCGGCGCAGCTGCGCGAGGCCGATGGCGGCGTTGATGGATGACATCTGGTAGCGCAGGCCGAAACCCTCCACGCTGTAGCTGGTGATGGCCTGGCGTTCGGCCTGGGACTGCACTACACCGAGCATCCGCACGCCGCGTAGGAAGTCGGCCTCGCCGGGGTTGCGCGGGATGATCATGCCACCCTGACCGCAGGTGAGGTTCTTGATGGGGCCGAACGAGAAGCACGTCAGGGCTCCGGTCGCGCCGACGCGCCGGTGGTTCAGGTGCGAGCCGAAGGCGTGCGCCGCGTCCTCGATGACGGCGATGCCGCGCTCTTGGAGGGTGTCGTGGGCCGCGCCCAGATCCACGGCCCGGCCGCCGTACAGCACCGGCAGCACTGCTTGAGTGCGGTCGGTCACGGCGGCCATGACCGTGGCGGCCTCCACGCACAGGGTGTCGGGGTTGACCTCGACGAAGCGGGGGACCGCGTCCACGGCGCGGATGGCCTGGATGGTGGCGCAGAACGTCATGGACGGAACGATCACCTCGTCGCCCGCGCCGACGCCGGCGGCCAGCAGGGCGCAGTGCAGGGCGGCCGTGCCGGAGGCGGTGGCGACGGCGTCCGGGGCACCGAGGAAGCGGGCGACCTCCTGCTCGAACTGTTCGGTGACGGCGGTGTGCCCGTACTGGCCGGCAGCCAGGACGCGCCCCACGGCCTCCAGTTCCGTCCCGTACAGGTACGGGCTGGCGTTGTGTGCGGCGTCGGGCCGCGGCGGGGTGGTCACGATGCCTCCCGGGTCGGTCGGATGATCGGTCGGAGCAGTGAGGTGGCCTTGTCCAGGGCCTCGGACACATCTGCGGGCGACGGTCCGGCGGCGGTGATCATGCCGATCTTGTGGCCGGACTGGTCGTGCGGGTGCACAGGGTCTCCGGGCTTGGCGTACAGCTCGATGCCTGTGACACCGGGGACATTGCGGGCTTCGTCGACCCCCTCCCAGGTGGCGAGTTCGCCTTCCACGTCGAGGGGGGAGCCGAGCAGTTCCACCCCGGCGTGCGCATTGCGTGTCGGCCTCAGATAGGCGTCGAACGGTTCACCGAGCGCGAGTGCGATGAGCGCGCCCACGACGTTGACGCCGTAGGCGGCCTCGTGCAGGCGCGGGATGCTGTCCCCGCTCAGGCGCGGGTTGGCTTCGACGATGCGGCCCTGGCCGTCCTCGCCAAGGACGAGGTCGAAGTTCGCGGGCCCGTCGACGATGCCAAGCGCGGCGCACAGCCGGACGGCGATGTCCTCAAGGTGGCGGTGCTCCTGCTGGGAGAGTCGCGCCGTGCCGATGCGCCGGACGACGCTCCTGCCGGCCACAAGGTGCTGGTCCTTGATGCAGGTCATGACCGGTGTGCCGTCGCGGAGGAAGAGGTCGATGGTCAGCTGGCGGCCGTGGACGTACTCCTCGACGAGGACGGTGCCGGAGGCGGAGTAGGCGCGCGCACGGGCGATGGCGGCGGGGAGGCTGTCCGGGTGAGTGACGCGGGTGACACCCTTGCTGCCCGATCCGTCCACCGGCTTGACCATGAGCGGGAAACGCAACTCTGCCGCCTTCGCGGCGACCTCGCCCGGGTCGTCTGACGCGGCCCATCCGTACCCGGCGACACCGCAGGACGCGACGACCCTGTGAAAGGCGGCCTTGTCGAGACCCGCCAAGGCCGCCTCCGGGTACACGTAGGTCATGCCGTAGCGCAGGCCCAGGACACGCCAGGTGAGCAGCGCGGCGTCGCTCGCACCGACCACGATCCCGACGGGCCGAGTGTCGCCCAGTGCTTCGGCGATGGCATCCGTGTCCCGGGTGGAGACCATCATGGCCGCATCGGCGAAGGGGAACGCGGGGGCGTCCGACCGCATATCGACAGCGATGGTCGGGATTCCTCGGCGTCCCGCCTCCTGGTAGAGAGGGATGTGCTCCTCCGACGCGCCGAGCACGAGCAGCGCGTTCTGTGGCAACTGGTCACCGGGCACGGTCACGCTCCGGGCCCGGGGCCGTGATGTGGACGGTGAGTACCGGGGGTTGCGGGTTGCGGGCCTGCGGGGCCCAGCGGTCCGGGTGGTGCTGGTACCAGGCGACGGTCTCGGCGAGACCGTCATCGAGAGAGCGGCACGGCCGGTAGCCGAGCTTCTCGGCCTTGGAGCAGTCCATCGAGTACCGCAGGTCGTTCGCGGTCCGATCCGGGACGTAGACCACGCGGCTCCAGTCCGCGTCGCAGGCGCGCAGCAGTAGCGCCGTTAGCTCTCGGTTCGTCAGATCAGTCCCGAGGCCCAGGTTGTAGGCCTCGCCGGGCATGCCGTCGCGCAGCACGAGCTCGACGCCGGCGCAGTTGTCCTCGACGTGCAGCCAGTTCCGCACGTGCTGTCCCTGCCCGTGAACGGTGACCTTGTCGCCCCGCATCAGGGCGGAGATGAACCGGGGGATGACCTTCTCCGGGTGCTGGCCGGGCCCGTAGTTGTTCGAGGAGCGGGTGACGCACACCGGCAGCCCGAACGTAACCGCGTACGACAGGGCGACCAGGTCCGACGCGGCCTTGCTCGCGGCGTAGGGGACCGTCGGGCGCAGCGGCGCGTCCTCGGTCGCGGCACCGTCCTGGAGCGGCCCGTAGACCTCGTCGGTGGACACGTGGACGAACTTGGACACCTCGGCCTTGGCCGCGGCCTCCAGGAGCCGCTGGGTGCCCAGCACGTTCGTCGCCGCGAACGCCCCGGCGTCGGCGAAACTGTTGTCGACGTGGGACTCGGCGGCGAAGTGAACGACCGCGGTGTGTCGGGCCATCAGGCCGGTCACGAGCGTGGTGTCGAGGATGTTGCCGTGGACGAACGTGAGCTTCGGCGAGTCGAGCGCCGCGCCCAGGTTGTCCAGGTTGCCCGCGTACGTGAGGGCGTCGAGGACGGTGATCCGCTCGACATCGTCGGCGGCAAGCATCCGCTTGACGAAGTGGGATCCGATGAAACCGGCGCCGCCGGTGACGAGCAGCTGGCGCATGCGCGCCTCCATTCCGGGGGACGGCCGCCCTGCCCTGTCGCGAGGAGCGGTCCGACCGGCTTCCAGAACACTCCTGGAAGGGTGGTGCCCGGCAGGCACACAGAGGGGGCCCACAAATCACAGAAGCGGTAACGGTGTTGCTGCCTGCGGCTCTACCCTCGAAGCCCGGCCACCGGCAGGCAGGAGACCCCTCATGGCGCCGGCATCACGCAGGACCCGCGAACCGAACCACCGCCTCGGCGCGCTCCTGGCCGCGAGCGGCCGCAGCCGCAAGGGCCTCGCGCAGCGGGTGAACGAGCTCTCCGCGCAGCGCGGTCAGCCGCGCGCATACACCCATACGAGTGTCGGCAACTGGGTGGACAAGGGCATGATCCCCGATGCCCCGGCGCCCGAGCTCATCGCCGTTGCGCTGGGAGAACGCCTCGGACGGCCTGTCACCCTTGGGGAGATAGGCATGGCCGGCCTCCCCGCCGACCCGGCCGCGGTGGGGTTGGATTTCCCCAGAGACCCCGGCGACGCCGTGCGCAACGCCGCGAACTTCTGGAGCACCGTGCACCGACGCGACTTCATCGGCGGCGCGTTCGCCGTCGCTGCCTACACCACCCCGGTCACCCGCTGGCTGGTCCAGCCCTCCGCGCCGCTCCCTGGGCACCGCGGCAGCCTCCAGGTCGGCCGCGCGGACCTGGAGGAGCTGTGGCAGGCCGCGAGCGAGGCCCGCTCCTGGGACTCGAAGTACGGCGGCGGCAGCTGGCGCTCCAGCAGCGTCGCGGACTGCCTCCGGCACCGCGCGAGCCCGTTGCTGGTCGGCACCTACCCGGAGAAGATCGGCGCCGAGCTGTACTGCGTGACCGCCGAGCTCGCCCGGGTCGTCGGCTGGGCCGCGCTGGACATGGGCCAGCACGACGCCGCGCAGCGGCACTTCATCCAGGCCCTCGCGCTCGCCCGCGCGGCCGGCGACACCGAGGTCGGCAGCCACGTGATGTCCACGATGGCGCTGCAGGCCATGCTGCGCGGCTACCCGAGCGAGGCCATCGACATGGTCCAGGGCGGCTACGAGCGCGCGAAGGGGTCGGCGAGCCCGCGGGTGCTGGCGTTCGCGAAGATGGTCGAGGCCCGGGCACACGGCCGGTCACGGGACCCGCGGGCGGCGTCGCGCGCCCTGTCGGAGGCGGAGACGCTCCTCGGCCGCGCACGGCCCGGCAACGATCCGGAGTGGATCAGCTACATGAGCCACACCCGGCTCGCATCGGATGCGGTCGAGGTGTGGCGGGACCTCGGCAACCCCAAGGCGGCGTTCACGTGGAACCGGCACGCCGACGCGATGCCCGAGGGCTCGTTCGCCCGCTCGGTCGGGCTGCGCCTCACGGTGCTCGGGACGGTGCACCTGCAGGGCGGCAGCCTTGAGGAAGGCGTCGCGATGGGGCACCGGGCGGTCGACATCCTCGCGCGGGTGCAGTCGACGCGGGCGCGGGACTACGTGCGGGACTACACGACGGAGTTGCGGCGCTGGCCGAAGGAGCCGACGGTTCGGAGCCTGCTGCAGCGGGCACGCACGGAGCTGGCCATGGCCAGCTGAGCGGCCAGGCATGCCGACCTGAGGTCAGCCGGTCCAGATGGTGTCGCTGGCCGGACTCCACCAGCTGTCGCGGGCGATGGTCCAAGCCGTGTGCCTGATCCCCGACTTCGTCCTTCACGGAAATTTCGACGTCCAGGGATCGGTGTACAAAAAGATCGAGGTTGCCGAATTCAAGCTCACGACGCTGTCCCTGCCTTCCGACCCTCCCGGTTCCCAGGACGAGGAAGCCTGGGAGGAGGCGCCTGTCGTCACCGCTGTGAGCGACTTCGGGGAATTGGTCGGGACGGTCTACGGAACGAATCTGGATGCCGATCTCACCCTCTCCGTGACGCTCAAGACCGGGGAGGTCAAGGAGATCCCCCTCGCGGGCAGCCTCCTCACCGGCATCGAGAAGACCATTCACGACAATCCCCTCGATGCCGAGGCCAGGCTCTGGGCCAACAAGAACGACGCGGGACGGTACGACCTCTACGGCCGATTCACCCTTCTGGTCGCCACCGGGAAAATGACGAGCGAAAGCACCGAAACCGAGGACATCAAGATCACAACGCTGTATTTCTGACAGCCGCCTCGGGGCGTGATCGCAGCCGGGTGAGGGCCGCTCGAGCCGGGTGAGGGCCGCTCGCGTGGTGGTGCGGAGTTCCGTGCCCGCTGCCGGCCGGGCGGCCGGTCCAGGAGAACGGCGGTCTGCGCGTCGGCTTGTGCCGAGTCGGCGGCGGGATTCCGCAGCGGCGTGTGTACGGGGCACGCCGGCGCTGTTGGAGTGCGGGAACGGCTGGACGGCCGCGGAGGCCCGGGGTCGGCGGCCCGGGCCGGACCCGGCCGGTCCTCTTGCGCCCGACTCCTGGGCGTACGCGGCGACCGGGCGCCGGCGGTGCGGACGGAGCCAAATGCGTCCAGGAGGACGAACCGTCCCGGACTGCGAAAAGGCCAGCCGAGCTGGTGCATCCGGCTCACGCCTGTTGCCACCCTGGCGGCTCGTCCTGTTTCGGGACGGCCTGCCCTTGAGGGCACGGGAGGTGATGCCCCAGCATCGACGTGGGAAATGATCTTTGGAGTGGCGGGAACGCCCACATCGCCGAGCGGCTGTCACTACAGGTCAATGGATTCTGTCGGTTGGCCACACAGAGAACGGCCGGTCGGATCCTCGGATCCGACCGGCCGTTCTGCTTACGCCTCGGGTCGGCCGGCCTGGGGCGGTTCAGGCCCAGGAAGCCGCCGTCGGCCGCTGCCGCCGCTCACGGCTCGATCCTCCGGGCGTACACGCCCTCACCGATCGACCGGAAGCCGTGCCGCTCCCACGCGCGCCGAAGCTTCTCCATCGCTTCCTCGTCCGGCCGCCGCACCTCCGGATCGTCGGGCGCGTACGAGCACGGTTCGTCCGGCCCGTGATCGTGAATCGGTGCCGGATAACACACGGCCACCGTGCCGGGGACGGCCAGGCGCCGCAGCGCGGTGACGGTCAGGCGCATCCCGACTCCCTTGCCGCGCCACGGTTCCGAGACACGGACGGACTCCAGCAGGAGCAGCAGCACAGGACTCAGTGCGGACACTGCCGGGGCAAGGCTGCCGTCCTCGCCGAAGACCACCCGGGGGATGCGGTCGAGGAGGCCGGGGTCGTCCTCCAGGGCGGCACGGGGGTTCGGTGTGACGCCCGGGATGACACGGGTGATCTCGGCAGTACCGATCTTCTCGTTGGGAACGTAGAACTTCGCTGTCCACCGCTCCGCACGCCCGGTCCACGTCTCGTCGGCGAACTGCCGCATGGCATAGGAGATGTGGAGCCGATCGGGGTCCATTTTCGCTCCTCTGAAGGATGGGGCCCCGCCGATTGCGGAGAACGGCCGGTCGGATCCGAGGATCCGACCGGCCGTGCTCGTGTCGTCCGCGCCGATGTGGATGCTTCCGCCGGAGGGTGCCCGCGGCGGGCGCGTTCAGCAGACGGCGGGCACCGTGACCGTGGCGGTGGCCGGCGGTCGGCCCGTCCTGGTGGTGGTGAAGGTGGCGGTGATGCCGGTGCCGCACGGGACGGTGCTCGCCACCGGGCCGACCGTGATTCCGCCGGGCGGCACGACGGCGCCGAGGTCCTCGCGCTCCAGGATCGAGCCGCCGGTGGTGCGGAGTTCCAGTACGAACGAGGCGACCTGCGCGGGCCCTCCGGTCGACGACGCCGAGCCGGTGGCGGACGCGAGGCGGTCCTCGATCGTCAGGCAGACCTGGGCCCCGATGCCGTAGCCGCAGGTGGTCGTGCCGGTGGGCCGGGCGGCGGCCTGGCCGGCCCCCGCGATGCCGAGCCCGGACAGCGCGGCACCGGCCGCGAGGACCGCGACGAAACGCTTCATCAGAGTTCTCTCCTTCGGGGACAGGAGGAGCCGCAGCCCTCCTGTGTCATGTCACGCTGCACATGGCACATGCTTCCACGGGCCCGCGCTTCCACCCCTGATCGGCCCGAACTCCCGGCAGGAGTACCGGATTCGGTCCCTCGATGGCGCGAATCCGAAGTCTCGGCCCGCTGGGCCAGGCTGGTCACCGACAGCGGCGGGCGGTGGCGGCTACTGTAATTCCCGTTCCCCAAGGCGGAGTTGCGTCCGGTCTGTTGCTCCGGCGCCGCCTCAGTGGGCGCGGCGAGCCTGCTTGAGCTGCTCGTGGACGGCCCAGGCGTCGGCGACCGGGCCGAGGTGGGTGAGCTTGTCGGGGTTGGTCACCGAGCGGACGCCCTGGATCCGGCCGTCCAGGACGTCGAGGACCAGGACGGTCAGCACCCGCCCCTCGCGGTCGCGGAAGACGGCGCCGGGCCGGCCGTTGACCTGGTGGACCTCGAAGGTCACGTCGATCCGGGCCATCAGCGGGACGATCGCGGCCAGCAGCCTCGCGACGTTCGCGGCGCCGGCGACGGCCCGGGCGAGCTGCGGGGTCTTGCCGCCGCCGTCGCCGACCATCGACACGTCGGCCGCGAGCAGTTCCTGCAGCCCGGCCATGTCGCCCTCGCGCAGGGCCTCGAAGAAGCGCGCCGCGAGTTCGTCCCGCTCCTTGCGCTCCGCCTCGAAGCGCGGTCGGCCGTCCCGCATGTGCTGCCGGGCCCGCACCACCAGCTGACGGCAGGCCGCCTCGGAGCGGCCCACCGCCGAGGCGACCTCGTCGAAGCCGAAACCGAACACCTCCCGCAGTACGAACACCGCCCGCTCCAGGGGGCTGAGCCGCTCCAGCAGCAGGAGCGCCGCCATCGACACCGAGTCGGCCAGTTCGGCCGCCCGGGCCGGGTCCTCGTACGGGTCGGTGAGCAGTGGCTCGGGGAACCACGGGCCCACGTACGCCTCGCGCCGGACCCGGGCCAGCCGCAGCACGTCGATCGAGATCCGGGTGACCGTGGTGGACAGGAACGCCTTCGTGCTGTGCGGCCTGGTCGACGAGGCGTCGAAGCGCAGCCACGCCTCCTGGACGGCGTCCTCGGCCTCGCCCACGCTGCCGAGGATCCGATAGGCGATGGAGAACAGCAGCGGCCGCAGCTCCTCGAACTCCTCGACCTTGTCCACGACGTTTCCTCTTCTCCGAACGGACTGCTGCCGACTGATCATCCCGGTGCCGATGGTCAGTGGAACTGGCCGGCCACGTAGTCGCCGGCCGGCTGGCGGGTGATGATGTTCGCCCGGTTGGCCATGTTCATGAACGAGATCAGGGTGACCAGCGCCGCCAACTGCTCGTCGTCGTAGTGCTCGGCGGCCTTCGCCCACACCTCGTCGCTGACGCCGCCCGCCCCGTCCGCGACCCGGGTGCCCTCCTCGGCGAGGGCGAGGGCCGCCCGCTCGGCCTCGGTGAAGACGGTGGCCTCCCGCCAGGCCGCGACCAGGTTCACCCGCAGGGCGCTCTCACCGGCCGCCGCGGCCTCCTTGGTGTGCATGTCGAGGCAGACGGCGCAGCCGTTGATCTGGCTGACCCGCAGTGAGACCAGCTCCTGGGTGGCGACGGGCAGCGGCATGCCCTTGAGGTCCTTGCCGAGCGCCATCAGGCCCTTGATGACCTGGGCGCCGGTCCGGGTGGCGAAAAAGTTCAGCCGCGTGTCCATGGGGTGCTCCCTCGTGTCCTTCGTGGTGGTCGGTGCTTCACCCCTGGAGACGGGACAGCCTGTCGCCCTGTGACACGCCCCGGTTGTGACGCGCGCCACTCGCTCGGTACTCGCTCGGTACTCGCTTGCCACTCGCTCGGCGCCCGCCCGTGCCCGCCCGCTCCCGCCCGTTTTGCAAAACCTTTGCGAAGTCCGTTGACAGGTATAGACCTTGGCGTGGAGAGTCGTCGCCGCCCGGTACGGGCACACCCTTGCGGACTCCCTGCGCCGTCCACCGTTCCCACGATCGTGCGGCTCACCGCACTAGGGGTGATCTCGACCATGCGTCACCGACTCTCCACCCGTTCGACCTTCGGCGCCGCCACCGTCGCCGTCCTGGCGCTGCTGGCCCCGCTCGCCCCGGCGGCCGCGGCCGCCGACCTCGACGGGGCGGCCGATTCCGCGCGCCACGGCGGGGCCGCCTACAAGCGGGTCGGGTACTTCATCCAGTGGGGCATCTACGCCCGCAACTTCCACGTCAAGGACCTGGAGACCAGCGGCACCGCCGGCAAGCTGAGCCACATCAACTACGCCTTCGGCAACGTCGGTTCGGCCGGCACCTGCCAGATCGGCGGCCCGGGCTCCGACGGGTGGGCCGACTACGTCCGCCCGGTCGGCGCGGAGGAGGCGGTGAACGGCACCGCCGACACCGACGGGCAGGCCCTGGCGGGCAACTTCAACCAGCTGCGCGAGCTCAAGGCCAAGCACCCCGACCTCAAGGTCATGATCTCGCTGGGCGGTTGGAGCGGTTCGGCGTACTTCTCGGACGCCGTCCGCACCGAGGCGGGCCGCAAGGCGCTGGTCTCCTCCTGCATCGACCTCTACCTCAAGGGCAACCTGCCCAAGGACGGCGCCCGGGGCGGCGCGGGCGCGGCGGCCGGGATCTTCGACGGCATCGACCTCGACTGGGAGTGGCCGGGCTCCGAGGGCGCCCCCGGCAACGGGATCCGCCCGGAGGACAAGCAGAACTTCACCAAGCTGGTCCACGAGTTCCGTACCCAGGTGGACGCCTACGCCCGGACGCTGAAGGGCCGCAAGCACTTCGAGCTGAGCGCCTACGTGCCCACCGCGCCCGCCAAGATCGACGCGGGCTTCGAGGTCTCGAAGATCATCCGGGACTTCGACTTCGTCAACCTCCAGGGCTACGACTTCCACGTCTCCGGCGAGAAGACCACCGCCCAGCAGTCGGCGCTGTACTCGCGCAACGACTTCAGCCTGGACGGGACCGTCGACGCCTGGCTGCGGCGCGGCGCCCCGGCCCGCAAGCTGGTCACCGGCCTGCCCTTCTACGGCCAGGGCTGGACGGGCGTCACGGGCGGCGGCAACGGCCTCGGCCAGCCGGCCGCCGGGCCCGCCCCGGCGACCTGGACGGCCGGGACCGAGGACTACAAGGCGCTGAAGAAGCTCGCCGACTCCGGCACCTACAAGCTGTACCGGGGTCAGCGCAACGGCCACGCCTGGCTGTTCGACGGCACCACGCTCTGGACGTACGACGACGCCACCGTGCTGCGCACCAAGGCCGAGTACGTGCGCCGCGAGGGCCTCGGCGGGGCCATGATCTGGTCGCTGGACGGGGACACCCCGAACGGCGAGCTGATCACCGCGATCGACAAGGGCCTGAGCCGCCGGTAGTCGCGGCCCCCGACGCACACGGACGCGGGCCCGTCTCCCGACGCACACGGACGCGGGCCCGTCCCCCGGAGGGACGGGCCCGCGTCGTGCTGCGTGCGGCCGGTGGATCAGGCGTTGACGCAGGTGTTGCCGAACGCCGGGCTCAGCGCGCTGATGACGCCGATCGAGTTGCCGCAGATGTTGATCGGGATGTGGACCGGGATCTGGATCTGGTTGCCGGAAAGCACGCCCGGGGAACCGAAGGCCAGACCCTCGGCGACGGAGCTGGCGGAAGCGGTGCCGGCGCCGGCCAGCATGGCGGCCACGGCCAGGACGCCGGCGGCGAGGGCGGTGCGAGTACGCATGTCTCTCCTTGGTGGATGAGTCAGCAGATCAGAGCACCAATCACACCGGTGGAGAGCCGCGATCCCCCCGGATTGGTCGGAACGCGGGCGTGTCCCGGCGCCGGCCGGTGGCGCTGGGCGGGTCCCGGTGCCGGTCGCCCGCGCCGGGCGGGTCCCGGCGTCAGCCCGGCGGGAGCTCCTGCTCGGCCCAGATGGTCTTGCCCCGGCGGGTGTAGCGGCTTCCCCAGCGGGTGGTGAGCTGGGCGACCAGGTAGAGGCCCCGGCCGCCCTCGTCGGTGAGGCGGGCGCGGCGCATCCGGGGCTGGGTGGCGCTGGGGTCGGACACCTCGCAGGTGAGGCGCTCGGCCCGGATCAGCCGGACGCCGACCGGGCCGCCCGCGTACCGGATGGCATTGGTGACCAGCTCGCTGAGCACCAGCTCGGTGGTGAACTCCAGCTCCTCCAGCCCCCATTGCCGCAGCTGCGCGGTGGCGGCCTCGCGGATCCCGGCGACCGCCGACGGGTCCGCCTCCAGGGTCCAGCCGGCGGTGTCCGCCGCCGGTACCGCGCGGGTGCGGGCCAGCAGCAGGGTGACGTCGTCGGTGAGGCGGTGGGCCGGCAGGTCGGCGACCAGGTCCCGGCCGAGCTGCCGCAGTGAGGCCCCGGCCGGGGTGACGGCACCCTCCGGCGGGGAGGCCGCGGCGGCCAGCCGGTGCGACAGCGCGTGCATGCCCTCCTCCAGGTCGTCCGCGTACCCCAGCAGCAGTCCGTCGGTGTAGAGCGCGAGCAGGCTGCCGGGCTCCAGCTCGACCTCGGTCACCTCGAACGGCAGGCCGGTCACGCCGAGCGGGGGTCCGGGCCGGAGCGGCACATAGGTCACCCGGCCGTCCGGCGCCGCGACGGCGGGCGGCGGATGCCCGGCGGAGGCCATCGCGCAGCGCCGCGACACCGGGTCGTACACCGCGTAGACGCAGGTGGCGCCGAACGGCACGGTCTGCTGCTCGTCCGTGCCGTCCCCGGTCCCGTCCAGCCACAGGCCGTGGCCCACCGGGGGCCGGGAGGCGGCGCCGGGGCCGTCCGCCTCCCCGTCCCCGTCGTCCTCGTTTTGGTCCTCGTCCTCGTCCGGGCGCTCCGCCTCCACCATCAGCTGGGCCACCAGGTCGTCCAGGTGGACGAGCAGTTCGTCCGGCTCCAGGTCGAGGTCGGCCAGCGTCCGCACCGCCGTCCGCAGCCGCCCCATGGTGGCGCTGGCGGCGAGGCCGTGCCCGACCACGTCGCCCGCGACCAGTGCCACCCGGGCGGAGGACAGCGGGATCACGTCGAACCAGTCGCCGCCGATCCCGCTCGCCGTGTCCGTGGGCAGGTAGACGCTGGCGGTGGAGGCGGCCGTGGTCTCGGCCTGCGAGGGCGGCAGCAGGCTGCGCTGGAGGCCGACGGCGGCCCGGTGCTCGCGGGCGTAGCGGCGGGCGTTGTCCAGGGCGAGCGCCGCCCGGTCGGCGATCTCGCGCAGCAGCTCCAGATCGGCCGGCAGGTACGGCGGCCGGTTGGGGGCGCGGTGGACGGCCACCCGGCCGAGCAGCCTGCCGCCGGCCCGGAGCGGGACGGCCATCGAGGCGGGGAAGTCGGTGTGCACGCTCTGCTCGTCGGGGTGCGCGTGGACGGCGGCCCCGACCGGCGGGGGCGGTGGCGGGGCGACCGGGCCGCCGGGCCCCTGCGCCGGCTCGCCGGGCGGGGCCGACACCGCGACGGCGGCGCGGCGCAGCAGTACCCGGCCGTCCCGCCCGGGAGCGGGCTCCGCGCCGGTGAACACGGCCTCGGCGACGTCCACCACCGCGAGGTCGGCGAGACCCAGGACGGGCGCGGGCGCGATGCCCGGGCCGGTCGGGGTGGCGGCGGGCGGCGCGAGGACGGCGGCCAGCTCCTCCGCCGTCCCGCCGACCGACAGCGAGCCGCCGACGGCGGCCGTGGCCCGGTGCAGCAGGGCGAGCCGTTCGCCCGAGCGGTGCAGTTCGGTGACGTCGGTGAACAGCGCGGTGACCCCGATCACCTGCCCGTCCGGGGCCTGCAGCCGGAACGCCGAGATGGCCATCACCGCGCCGCCGGACGGGTCCTCGATGGTGCGGACGATCTCCTCCGCGCCGATCACCGGCCGGCCGGTGCGCAGCACGTCGCGCAGCCCGCGTTCGACGGCGGCCGCGTCCTGCGGCTGGAGGAAGTCGCCGAGGCGGCGGCCGCGCAGGTCCGGCGGGAGGCCGCTGTAGGGGAGCAGATGGGTGTTGGTGCGGACGAGGCGCAGCCGCTCGTCGAAGACGGCCAGGCCGACCCGGTCCTGGAGGAACAGCTCGCTGGTGAACGCCTGGTCCTGGCGCCAGCGGGCGATCTGCGGGGCGGGGGCGGCGAGCACCAGGTAGCGGGCCGCGCCGGGGTCGTCCGGGGCCTCGGGGGTCTCGGGGGCTGCCGGGGCGTCCAGGGGCAGGACCTGGAAGGCGACCGCGAGCGGTTCGCCCCGGTCGGAGCGGAGCACCGCCTCGCCGGACCAGCCCTCGGCCCGCTGCCGCTCGGTGAGCTCGGACATCGCCGGCCACCCCGCGGGGTCGGCGAGCAGTTCGCGCGCCGGCCGGCCGTGGACCTGCCCGGCGTCGAGGCCCAGGAGCCGGGCCGCCTCGGGGGTCCAGCGGACGATGCGGCCGTCGGCGTCGAGCAGGGCTCCGACGGCGTTGTCGACGAAGGGGGATCGGCCGCGGTGCAGGGCGTCCGCCGTGCTCATCCGGTCCGCTCCTCTCCGGCGCGGGGTCACTGCCGCGATCTCTCCATCATCCTCCGGCCCGCCGAGCCCGCCAGTTCCCGCCAGTTCCGCCAGTTCCCGCCGGTCCCCGGTGGCGGCCCCCGTCGCACAGGAGGTGGCGCACAGGAGGCGGCGCACGGGGGGTTCTCGGGCGTCCGCTCTTATTGTAATCTCCGTCAATAAGCGCGGACGCACGCCGCGGTGGCGAGTCCCCGCGCAGGCCACGCACCTGACGGAGGCAGCCATGGCTCACTCGGCGGAACGCACCCCCACCCTCACCCCAGGCGGCCACGGACGGACCCACACCGCCGCCGACGACGACGTGTCCAAGCGGCTGCTCGACTCCGCCGCGACCCTCTCCTACGACCCGGCCACCGAGATCGACTGGGACGCCCCGCTGGAGCCCGGGCACTACGGGCTCAACCCGGAGTGGAGCACCCTCTACGGCACCGCGCTCTGGTCCGAGATGACCGAGGAGCAGCGGGTCGTGCTCACCCGCCACGAGGTCGGCTCGATCATGACCACCGGCATCTGGTTCGAGATGATCCTTCAGCAGATGGTGCTGCGCGACCAGTACCTCAAGGACCCGGCCAGCGCCGAGTTCCGCTTCGCACTCACCGAGATCGCCGACGAGTGCCGCCACTCGATCATGTTCGCCCGGGCCTGCGAGAAGATGGGCGTCCCCCAGTACAGGCCGAACCAGCTGGTCGCCCAGGCCGGGCGCGCCTACAAGGCCCTCGCCCGCGGCGAACTCGCCTACGGCGGCATCCTGGTCGCCGAAGAGGTGCTGGACGTCATGCAGCGCGACTGGATGCGCGGCGAGAACGTCCTCGACATCGTCCGCGGGACGTCCCGGATCCATGTGGTCGAGGAGTCCCGGCACATGAAGTTCGCCCGCCAGGAGATCCGCGAACGGCTGCGCGGGGCCGGCACCCTCCGCCGCCGCAACGCCGCCTTCGGCATCGCCGCCGGCGCCTACGTCATCGTCACCAGCATGGTTCACCCGTCCGTGTACAAGGCCGCCGGCCTGGACGTCGCCCGGGCCCTCGCCGAGGTCCGCGCCAGCGAGCACCGCCGCGCCATGATGCGCACCAGCAGCCGCCACCTGATGGCCTTCCTCGCCGAGAACGGCCTGCTCACCGGCCCGTCCACCAAGCTCTACCGCCGCATCCACATGCTCTGAGCGCCGCGCGCCCTGTACCCCGCGCCCCGTACCCCGCACGCCGAACCCCACCCAGCGAGGAACCCCGCCCCCGCCATGGCCTACGCGATCACCCGGACCTGCTGCAACGACGCCTCCTGCGTGTCCGTCTGCCCGGTCAACTGCATCCACCCCACCCCCGACGAGCCCGACTTCGGCCGCACCGACCTGCTCTACATCGACCCGGCCGCCTGCATCGACTGCGGCGCCTGCGCCGACGCCTGCCCGGTCGACGCGATCTTCCCGGTCGACCGGCTGACGGGCCCCGACGCCGTCTACGGCGACCTCAACCGCGACTGGTACCGCGACCACCCCACCGACCACGCCTGGGGCGCGCCCGTCTTCCCGCGCAGCCTGCCCACCGGCCTCGACCTCGGGACCGGCCCGCTGCGGGTCGCCGTCGTCGGCACCGGACCGTCCGCGAGCTACACCGCGCAGGCCCTGCTGCGCACCACCGGCGCCGAGGTCACCATGCTCGACCGGCTGCCCGTGGCCGGCGGACTGCTGCGGCACGGGGTCGCCCCCGACCACCAGTCGACCAAACGGATCGCCGAGAGCTTCGCCTCCGTCTTCCACGACCCCCGGCTGCGGGTCCACCTCAACGTCGAGGTCGGCACCGACCTCGACCACGCCGAACTCGCCGCCCACCACCACGCGGTGGTGTACGCGGTCGGGGCCGCCGCCGACCGCCGGCTCGACGTGCCCGGCGAGGACCTCCCCGGCAGCCTGCCCGCCACCACCTTCGTCCGCTGGTACAACGCCGAACCCACCGTGCCGGGCGACGCGGTCGCCCTCGGCGCCGGCACCGGCCCCGGCGCCGAACGGGCCGTGGTGATCGGCAACGGCAATGTCGCGATCGACATCGCCCGGATCCTGCTCACCGACCCCGACCGGCTCGCCGCCACCGACATCGCCGACCACGCCCTCGCCGCCCTGCGCCGCAGCCCGCTCCGCGAGGTCGTCCTGACCGCCCGGCGCGGGCCCGAGCACGCCGCCTGGACCACCCCCGAGTTCCTCGCCCTCACCCGGCTCCCGGGCGTCGAGGTCGTCGTGGACGACCGGCCCGAGGTCCGCGCGGCCCTCGCCGCCGCACCCGAGGGCTCCGCCGCGGCCCTGCTGGCCGGCCTCCCGCTGGAACGCCTCGACGGCGCCGCCCCGCCCCGCCCGGGCCGCCGGATCGTGCTCCGCTTCCACGCCGCGCCCGTCGAACTCCTGGGCGGCGAACGGGTCGAGGCCGTCCGGCTGACCGGCGACGACGAACCCCTGCGCACCGCCCTGGTGGTCCGCTCCATCGGCCACCGCGGCGTCCCGCTCCCCGGCCTGCCCTTCGACGAGGCCACCGCGAGCGTCCCGCACCGGGGCGGCCGCGTCCTCGACCCGGCGACCGGCCGACCGCTGCCCGGCACCTACCTCGTCGGCTGGGCCAAGCGCGGCCCCTCCGGCGGCATCGGCGCCAATCGCGCCTGCGCCGAGGAAACCGTGCACGCCCTCCTGGACGACGCCGTCGCGGGTACCCTGCCCCACCCGGCCGGCGACCGCAGGACCTTCGACCGCCTGGTCCGCACCCGCCGCCCCGACGCCCTCGGCCTGCGCCAGCTCCGCGCCATCGACCGCGCCGAACGCGCCCACGGCGAAGCCACCGGCCGCCCCCGCGTCAAACTCCCCACCGTCCCCGCCCTCCTGGCAGCGGCCCGCCGCTGACGGGGGCGCTGCTCAGGGGCCGACGAGCAGCAGCACGATCCGGAGTTCGTCCTCGCCGACCCGGTAGCCCAGCGTCATTCCGGGGGTCGCCTCGTCCCCCGGGACGACGACGATGCGACCGGAGACGTCGTCCCCGGTGGTGTACGGCAGCCCCAGCTCCGGGTCGCGTCGGATGCTGCGAAGGGCGTCCAGGAACCGGCGCCGCTGGTCGCCGGTGAGACCGGCCACAGCGGGCCGGACGGCGTCGTCGAGAAACACCGGCAGCAGGTCAGACATCGGACTCGGCCCACTCCGGGAGGACATCGGCGAGCGGCGTTCCCGGCCGGTCGAAGGCGGTACGCAGGGCGTGCTCGATCTCGGGGACGGTGCGCAGGTGCAGCAGGTGCTGCCAGCTCTTGAGGTAGTCCCGGAGCTCGTGCAGGGGGACGTCCTCGACCTCGGTGTTGAAGCGTGCGAGGTCGGAACCGGTCAGGGTGCCGCGGAACTCGCGGATCGTCCGCGGACCCGCGGACGGCAGCCGGGGCTGGACGGGTTGGGCGCTCATCTGCTGCCTCGCTGTGGCCGGGGGCGGGCGGGAAGCGGCAGCCGTCGGGACGCCGCGCTCCGAACCTACCGCCCACCCGAGACCCGCCGCGTCCGTGCCGAACAAGTCCGATCATCGGCCGAACTACCCGTCAGCTGAAGAGGCTGCTCAGGTCCAGCGGCGTGATCAGGTAGCTGTCGGTGGCCGGGTCGTGGGCGTGGAGGAGGGCGGTGCGGCCGGCCGGGACGGTGGGGTCGCCGGGTGGGGTGCGGACCGTGATGAGGAGCGGCGAGCCGTCGTCCGTGGTGACTTCCGCCCAGCCGCCGGTGGCGGTGGCGTCGCCCGGGAGGACGAAGCAGGAGCGGCCGACCAGGGGGAAGGGTTCGGAAGCGAGCAGGTCGCCGGGGAGCTCGTCGGGAAGAACCCCGGGCACGGCGTCGACATGGGGATCGGCGCCGCACCCCCCGTTCCGGGTCCTGGTGGCGTGGCCGACGTCGTGTCCCCCGGACACGACGTCGGCGCCAAGGCCGCTGAGCAGGGCCAGCATCCAGTACTCAGCGGTCACCACCAGAGTCGGGAAGCCAGGCGCGGCTCTGAAGTTCCCCCGCAACCGCCCCGCCCCCCAGACTCTTCCTACAGCGCCGGATCCCCCGTGCGCCGCAGTGATCCTGTCAGGCGTGCAGGCGTCCGCACACTGCCAGGATCCGGCAATCTTGACGCTGCTTTGACACCCTGAAAATATCCGGAAAACGCAAGCAACGCGGGGCCGTGCGAAACGTCCGAACGGAAGGAGTCACAGCGGCTGGTCCGGCCAGTCGAGCAGCCGTGCGCCCATCACGGCGGTCTCCAGGGTGTACCGGTGCAGGGCCTCCGCCGGGTCGTAGCCGGTGAGGTCGCGGATGCGTTCCAGCCGGTAGCCGAGGGCGCGCACGCTCAGTCCGAGCCGCCGGGCGGTCTCCGCGTTCACGTACCCGGCCTCGGCCTGGACGGTGATGGTCTCCAGCAGCGGACGGGCGCCGCCGCGCGCGGCGGTGAGCGGACCGAGCACGGTCCGCACCAGGTCGGCCATGGCTTCCCGGTCCCGCATCAGCACCGGGAAGACCAGCAGTTCCTCGGCCCGCAGCCGGGCCGCGGGCAGGCCGAGCCGCTCCGCGTACTCCAGCGTGGCGAGCGCCTCCTCGTAGCTGCGGACGATGCCGCCGGTGCCGCCGTAGCGGCGGCCGGTGGCCACCCGCAGGGCCGGCGGGTAGCCGGGGCCGGGGCGCAGGGCGAGGTCGGTGAAGGCGGTGAGGACGGCCTGTTCGCCGTCGGAGGCGATGCAGACCAGCCGCCCGTCGCGGACGGCCAGCAGCAGGGTGCGGTCGTCGTAGCGGCCGGTCAGTTCGCGCAGGACCCGGTGCGGCGTGGGCGCGCCCTCCAGGTAGGGCTCGGCGCCGACGGCCACGGCGACGGTGTAGCCGGCGGCGAGCCGCAGGCCGAAGCGTTCGGCGCGTTCGGCGAGCCGGCCGAGGTCGGTGCGGCCGTGCAGCAGGTCGTTGACGAGTTCCCGCCGGTTGGCCTCCTCCTGGCGGACGGCCATCCGCTGGGCGCGTTCGTGGCCCTCGGCGACGGCGCCCAGCGCGGCCTGGGTGGCGGCGAGCACGGCGTCGCCGGTGCGCCGGAGTTCGGCGGTGGTGACGGCGGTGAGGCCGGGGAAGGTCTGCCGGCCGGGGAAGGTCTGCCAGGACGCGCGGGTGGCGCCGAGGCAGACGCCGACGAGGTCGCGCAGTCCGTGGCCGGCTTCGGCGGCGCGCTCGCCGAGGTCGCGCAGCCGTTCCAGTTCGGCGCGGCGGAGCAGGCGGCCGGTGCGGGAGACCTCGGTGAACAGGGCCAGGCAGTGGCCGGCGAGCTTGCCGGGGATGTCGGGGGTGCCGGGGGTGCCGGTTCCGTTGGCCGCCGTCATGGTGTCGTGTCCGCCCCGGCCCGTGGGTGTGGTGCGGCCGTCCGGCGGGCCGACCGGTCGGCCGATCGGCCTCTCCGCCGGTCGGCCGGACCGCCGGGCCGCGGGCCGGTCGGCCGGCCACCCAGCCCGGGCATGTTATCGGGTCAGCAGTCCGGCAGCCTCTCCGTCGTGGGCGGAGGAGCCCGTCCCGGCGACCGGCAGCAGCGGCCGGTGGCAGGCGACGGTCCGCCCCGGCGCCACCTCGCGCAGCTCCGGCACCTCCCGCGCGCACCGCTCGTCGGCGAACGGGCAGCGGGTGCGGAACCGGCAGCCGGACGGCGGGTCGAGCGGCGAGGGCGGGTCGGCGGGGAGCAGCCCGGTGTCGCCGAGCGGCCGCCCGGGTTCGGGGACGGCGGCGAGCAGCGCGGCCGTGTAGGGGTGGGCGGGGGCGGCGAGCACCTCCTCGGTCGGGCCCTGCTCGCAGAGCCGGCCGAGCTGGAGCACCGCGACGTCGTCGCTGACCGCGCGGACCACGCCGAGGTCGTGCGAGATGAACAGGCTCGCCAGGCCCCGTTCCTCGGTGAGCCGGCGCAGCAGGTTGAGCACGGTGGCCTGGGCCGACACGTCGAGCGCGGAGACGGCCTCGTCGGCGATCAGGACCCGGGGCTCGGCCGCCAGCGCCCGGGCGATGGCGACCCGCTGCGCCTGGCCGCCGGAGAGCTGGGCGGGCCGGCGGTCGCCGAACAGGGCGAGCGGCAGCCCGACCGCCTCCAGCTGGCGTTCGACCACGGCGGCGCGGTCCACCGCCGGGTCCGGGTGGGCGTCGAGCGGTTCGGCGACGAGGTCGCGGACGGTGCGGCGCGGGTTGAGCGAGGAGACCGGGTCCTGGAACACCATCTGCAGCCGGGGCCGCAGGGCCCGCAGCGCGCGGGGGGCGAGGGCGGCCAGGTCGGTGCCGTCCACGGTGACGGTGCCGGCGGTGGGCGGTGGCAGTCGGAGCAGGGCCTTGGCGATGCTGCTCTTGCCGGAGCCGGACTCGCCGACCAGGGCGAGGGTGCGGCGTTCGCGCAGGGTCAGGTCGACCTCGCTGACGGCGTGCAGCGGGCCGGAGCGGGTGCGGTGGACCACCGACAGCCCGGTGGCCCGCAGCACGACGGGGGAGGGTTCGGGGGTGGGGACGACGGGGGTCATACGGTCTCCTGGGCCTTCGGCACGGACACGGACCCGGACCCGGACACAGCCGCCGAAGCGGACACGGCCGACGGTACGAGCGGGAAGTGGCAGGCGGCCGTGTGGCCGTCGCCGGCCCGGTGGAGCGGGGGCGCCTCCGTCGAGCAGACCGCCTCGGCGCGCTCGCAGCGCGGCGCGAACGGGCAGCCGACGGCCGGTCGGGAGAGGTCCGGCGGCGAGCCGGCCACGGCGGGCAGGACGCGGCGCAGCGGCCCGGTGACCCTCGGCACCGAGCGCAGCAGCGCGGCGGTGTACGGGTGGGCGGGTGCCTCGGTGACGGCCTCGGTGGGCCCGGTCTCGACGATCCGCCCGCCGTACATGACGGCGATCCGCCGGGCCCGGCCGTACAGCAGGCCGATGTCGTGGGTGATGAGCAGGGTGGCGAGGCCGCGGGTCCCGCGGTGCCGGTCGAGCAGGTCGAGGACGGTGCGCTGGACGGTGACGTCGAGCGCGGTGGTGGGCTCGTCGGCGAGCAGCAGGGCGGGGGAGCCGGCCAGGGCGGCGGCGATGCCGACCCGCTGCCGCAGCCCGCCGGACAGCTCGTGCGGGTAGGCGCGGGCGCGCCGGACCGGGTCGGGCACGTCGACGGCGGCGAGCAGTTCGGCGGCGGTGCGCAGCCGGTCCCGGCGCCGCATCCGGCGCCGGTTGGTGAGCGACTCGGTGACCTGGTCGGCGATCCGGACCACCGGGTTGAGCGAGGTCATCGGGTCCTGGTGGACCATGGCCACGCCGGTGCCGAGGAGTTCGGCGCGCCGGCGCGGGGCGGCGGTGAGCAGGTCCTCGCCGTTGAGCAGGATCCGCCCGGTGGCGGTGGCCCGGGTGGTGCGGGGGTGGACGCCGAGCACGGTGCGGGCCAGCACGGACTTGCCGGAGCCGGACTCGCCGACCACGCCGAGGCACTCCCCGGCGTCGATGCTGAGGTCGATGCCGTGCAGGACGTGCAGGGTCCGGCCGTCGGGGGTGTGCAGGGCGGTGTCCAGCGAGCGGACTTCCAGGACCGGGCCGGTCATCCCCGGCCTCCCTTCGAACGCAGCTGCTCGCCCAGATAGTTGAGGGCGAGGACGGTCAGGCAGAGCACCGCCGCGGGGGCGAGCGAGATCCACGGCGCGCTGCCGAGGGTGGTCCGGCCCTCGGCGATGATGCCGCCCCAGGACGGCTCGGGCGGGCGCAGGCCGAAGCCGAGGAAGCTGAGCGAGCCCTCGGCGACGATCGCGACCGTGGTGGCGGTGAACGCGAAGGTGAGCGCGACCGGCGCGACGTGCGGGACCACCTCGCGGCGCAGGATACGCAGCGGCGCGGTGCCGATCATCCGGGCGGCCTGGACGAAGCCGCGCTCGCTGAGCGACAGGACGACGGCGCGCACCACCCGGGTGAAGTGCGGCATGGTGAACAGGCCGATCAGGCCGCCGATCACGGTCAGGCTCGGGCCGCGCAGCGCGACCGTGATCATCACCAGGATCAGCGAGGGCACCGACATCAGCAGGTCGGTGGCGAAGCCGATCACCTTGTCCACCGGGCCCCGGAACCAGCCCGCCGCCAGGCCGAGCGCCCCGCCGCCGAGCAGGCCGACGGCGATGGTCAGCCCGGCGACGGCGAAGGAGGCGCGGGCGCCGGCCACGGTCCGTTGCAGGACGTCCCGCCCGGCGGCGTCGGTGCCCAGCCAGTGGCCGGGGCCGGGGGCGGCGGAGGGGTGGGCGAAGTCGCCGTGCAGCGGGTCGAACCCGGGCAGCAGCGGGAGCAGCAGGGCGGCGAGCGCGACCAGCGCCAGCCAGGCCCCGGCGGCCAGCACCCCGGGGGCCGGGCGGCGGACGGCGGTCCGGCGGCGGACCGCGTCGGGCAGAGCGTTGGGGGCGGTCTCAGCGACGCTCATCGGCGATCCTCGGGTCGATGGTGCGGTACAGCAGGTCCACGGCGACGGTGGCCGCCACCACGCCGACGGCGCTGACCACCACCACGGCCTGTACCACCGGGAAGTCGCGCCCGGCGATCGCGGTGGCCGCCAGGGTGCCGACGCCCGGCACCGCGAACAGCGACTCGACCAGCACCGAGCCGCCGAGCGACATCCCGATGCCGATCCCGACCAGGGTGACCAGCGGCAGCGAGGAGGGCCGCAGCGCGCGCCGCAGCAGCAGCCGCACCGTGCCCATGCCGCGGCTGCGGGCGGCGGCCACGTAGGTCTGGTCGAGGGTGTCGATCAGCTGGCCGCGCAGGGTGCGGGTGAACACGGCCGCCTCGGTGAGGCCGAGGGTGAGCGCGGGCAGCACCAGGTGGCGCAGGTTGTCCAGCGGGTCCTCGGTGAACGGCGTCCAGCCGGTGGCGGGCAGGATCCGCAGCTGGACGGCGGCGAGCCAGATCAGCACCAGGCCGAGCACGAAGCCGGGCACGGCGAGCCAGACGAACGCGCCGGCGGTGGCGATCCGGTCGACCGCGCCGCCCGGCCGCCAGGCCGAGTACAGGGCCACCGGCAGGGCCAGGCCGAGTGCCACCAGCTGGGCGGCGACGAAGAGTTCGAGGGTGACCGGGATCCGGTCGGAGAGTTCGGCGGTGACGGCGGCGCCGGTGGACAGCGAGTGGCCGAGGTCGCCGTGCAGGGCGTCGCCGAGCCAGCGCCAGGCGGCGGCGAGCACGTTGTCATCGAGGCCGAGCCGGGCCTCGTACACGGCGACCTGTTCGGGCGTGGCGGTGGGGCCGAGCGCGGCGAGGGCGGGGGAACCGGGCATCAGGTGGGGCAGGGCGAGGGCCGAGAGGGTGACCAGCAGCAGGACCGAGGCGGCCCGTCCGGCCCGCCCGGCGACGCGCCCGGCGGTCCGGAGAGCGGGCGCCAGGGCGGGTGCCGCGGTGGGTGTCGGGGCGGATGTCACTTCTTCACCCACAGCACGGCGGGGGAGACGCTGACCACGGTCCGCTTCGAGACGTCGGGCAGTCCGCCGAGCTTGGCGGAGGCAAGGAAGCCGACCGGGTTCTCGGTCAGGAAGAGCACCGGGGCGTCGGCGACGATCTCCTGCGCCGCCTCCTGGTAGGAGCGGGCCCGCTGGGCCGGGTCGACGGTGCCGTGCCCGGCGGTGATCGCCTGTGCGGCCTTCGGGTTGTTCCAGCCGGTGAAGTTGTAGGGGGAGTTGGGCAGGAAGAGGCCGGTCAGGGCGGTGTCGGTGTCGCCGAACATGCTGGTGACGAAGTCCATCACCTGGAACTGGCGCTGGTACATCGCGGTGCCGAGGCCCGCCTGGTCCAGCGGCTTGATGGTCATCCGGACGCCCGCCTCGGCGAACATCTGCTGGAGCACGGTGGCCCGCTGCTGGGCCTCGGGCCGGCTGTCGACCAGGTAGTCGAAGGCGAGGTCGGCGTGGCCGGCCTCGGCGAGCAGGGCCTTGGCCCGGGCGGCGTCGTGCGCGGGGTAGCCGGTGCCGGCGGTGCCCCGGTAGGGCGAGGTGGAGCCGATCGGGCCGTCCGCGACCTTGCCCTGGTCGAGGTGGACGACCCGTTCGACGGCGGCGCGGTCCACGGCGTACTGGAGCGCCTTGCGGACCTTCGGGTCGTCGAAGGGGGCGGCCTTGGTGTTGAACAGCACGGTGGAGGTCGAGCCGGGGCCGGTCGCGGCGCGCAGCCCGTCGCCGGCGGCCTGCTTGTACTGCGCGGGGGTCTCGGTCCAGACGAGGTCGGCGTCGCCGGAGCGCAGCGACTGGTAGCGGCTGTCGGTGTCCGGCAGCACCTTGTAGACGAGCTTGTCGGCGTGGCCCTTGGGGCCCCGGTAGGCGGGGTTGCGCACCAGGGTGGCGGAGACGCCGGGCTGCACGCTCTCCACCGTGTACGGGCCGGAGCCGACGGCGGGGGTGTCGGCTCCGGCGGGTGCCTCGGAGATGTAGCCGAGGGAGCGGGTGAACAGGTTGGGGAAGGCGGCGTTCGGGGCCTTGAGGGCGAAGCCGACGGAGGTCGGGGAGTTCACCGTCATGGCGCCGATGGTGGCGGCGTCGACGGCGCAGCCGCACTTGGCCTCGGGCTTGGCGAGCCGGTTGACGTGGTCGACGACGGCCTGCGCGTCCAGCGGCTTGCCGTCGCTGAAGGTGACGCCCTCGGGCAGCTCCAGCGTCCAGGCGGTGGCGTCGGCGTTCGGGGTGAAGGACTTGGCCAGGTGGGGCTGGACGGCGCCGTTGTCGGCGTTGGCCATCAGCGGGTCGTAGAGCGCGTTGGCCAGGATCATCATCGGCATCGAGGTGAGCCCGCTGTCGGCCGGGTCGAGCTTGGTGAACGGCCGGTCGAGGCCGATGCGCAGGGTGCCGCCGTCGACGGCGGGGCCGTCGTCCTTGGGCGTGGAGCCGGTCGCGCTGCCGCCGGAGAGGGTGTCGTCGGAGGCGGAGCAGGCGACGGCGGTGAGGGCGAGGGCCGCCGTGCAGACCGCGGATGCCAGAACGTGCGTGTGCCGCTTCATGGTTCCTCGTGGGGTTCGGTGGGGGCGGGGGAGGGGGGAGAGCGAAGGGGAGAGCGAGGGGGGAAGTGAGGGGAAGGTGGGCGGTCCCGACCGGAGCGGTCGCCGCCGGAGCCCAGCTTTTGGAAGTGGCACAACTGCCAATTGGCAGTTCTGCAAACTTCACATGACGAGCTGACGACGACTTCGCGCTCGGCTTGAGCGGCCGCTCCGGGCGTGATTCCGTACGACTACGGCCGCTAGCGGCAGACCAGTTGACGAGGAGCGAGCAGGATGCAGGGGCAGGGGACGGACACCGCGGCGGAGCCCGGACTGCGCGACCGCAAGCGCGCGCGGACCCGGCAGGCGATCCGTACGGCGGGGCTCGACCTCTTCGAGGAGCAGGGCTTCGAGAGCACCACGGTGGACCAGATCTGCCGGCGCGCGGACGTCGCCCACCGCACCTTCTTCCGGTACTACGAGTGCAAGGAGGCCCTGCTCTTCGGCATGGACTTCGGGCTCGCGGTCCTGGACGCCTTCGCCGCCGCGCCGCCCGGACTCGGGATCTGGGAGGCCTTCGAGCACGCCGGGGCCACCACCGACGGGCAGTTGGAGGAGTCGGCCGAGCACACCGTGCGGCGCCGGGCGCTGCGGCGCCGGTTCATCGGGATCCGCAGTGTGCACGACTTCGCGCTGATCATGATCGACACGTTCTCGCAGCGGGCGGCGGCGATCGCGGCCGACCGGCTGGGTGTGGACGTGGCCGCCGACCTGCGGCCGCAGGCGCTGGCGGCGCTGCTGGCGGGGATGACCCGGCGGCACGTGGTCAACGGCGAGGAGGGGCGGCCGTTGGCGGACTGGGCGGTGGCGTTCCGGCAGCTGCTCGGGCCGCTGGCGGGGCCGGAGCCGGAAGCCCCGTCCTCGGCCGGGCCCGCCGGGTGAGCGCGCCCCGCTACCGGGCGGGCCCGGACCCGCCCGCGCCGTCCGTCCCGCCGGGCTCGCGGTAGTGCAGCACGAACCGCGCGCTGCTGCCGTCGATCCGCCGCCGCAGGTACAGCGCGGGCGTGCCGTCCGGCGTGCAGCTGACGCCCTCGCGGACCAGCAGCGGGGTGCCCGGCGGCACCCCGAGCAGTTCCGCGTCCGCGAGGTCCGCGCCGATCGCGCCGAACGCCCGCCAGTCGTACTCCAGCTCCACCCCGGCCGCCCCGGCCAGGGCGAGCACCATGTTCCCCGGTCGTCCCGGCCGCAGCAGTTCGGCCGGCAGCGGCCGGGTCGGCACCCAGTAGCTGTTCGCCACCCGGGGCCGGCCGCCGATCCGGATCACCGTGTCCACCCGGGACAACTCCCCGGTGCTGCGGCCAAGTTGCCGGGCCGCCTCGTCGTCCTCGGCCGAGCCGCCGACGGCCGGCGCCGCCACCACGGACTCGCCGTCGCCCTCGACGGTGCCCGCCGCCCCCTCCGGCAGGGGGGTGTCCAGCGGCAGGGCGCGGTGGACGCTGCCGAGGTCGAACCGCTGGCTGCGGGGGTCGACGGTGATCGAGACCCGTACCGCCGGCGGGCGGACGAAGGTCCCCACGCCCCGGCGGATCTCCAGCACCGCGGCCCGCTCCAGCTCCGCCACCGCCTGCCGGACGGTCAGCCGGTTGACGCCGAAGTCGGCGCTCAGCTCCGGCTCGCTGGGCAGCCGGGAGCCCGCCGGGTACGTCCCGGCGTCGATGCGCTCCTGGAGCTGCCGGGCCAGCCGGCGGTACAGCGGGGTGTCGCTTCGGTGCGTTGCCACGCGCCCGATCCTACGGAGCCGGAGGGCGGCTTCCGTCCGGGGTTGTCCGGAAGTTCACCCCGGCGCCGCTTGCCCCGGCCCCGATCCGCCAGGTAGACATCTAGACGTCTAGATGTCTCGCCCACCATGACGTTCCCCCTTCCTCTGACCGTCCCGTTCCCCCAGCCCGCCCCCACCGAGAGGCCCCCACCATGACCCTGGTCAACTTCCGCGACCCCGCCACCCTCGCCGACCCCGCCGGCCGCTGGATCCGCCCCGGCGCCCTGTACCGCTCCGCCCAGCCGTTCCCCAACGACAACGCCGGCATCTCCGCCCAGCTGCGCACCGCCGGCGTCCGCACGATCGTCGACCTGCGCGGCGACGCCGAGGTCCGGGACGACGACTGGGCGGTGTCGGCGGCCGACGGTGTCGAGGTGGTCGCCGCCCGCATCCAGCCCACCAGCGGCGCGCTGGAGGCCGCCATGCGGGCCATGACCACCGACGCCGACCTCGGCGCCTTCTACCTGCTGATGGCCGAGTCCGCCCCCGAGGCCGTCAAGCTCGCCGTCGAGGCCGCCGCCCGCCCCGGCGGCGTGCTGCTGCACTGCGCCGCCGGCAAGGACCGCACCGGACTCCTCACCGCCCTGCTGCTCGACCTGCTCGGCGTGCCCACCGAGGAGATCGTCGCCGACTACGCCCGCACCGGCGCGGCCCTGACCCAGATCTTCGAGGGCCTGGCCGAGCGCAACCGGGCCGCGCTGAACGACTACGAGAACGGCACCCTGGTCGTCCCCCGCCCGCTGCTGGAGGCCCCGGCCGGCGCGATGGCGGCCTTCCTGGAGCTGATCGGCAGCCGCTACGGCGGCACCGAGGGCTTCCTCGCCCACTGCGGCGTGGACGCCGGGACCGTCGCGGCCTTCCGCGCCAAGGCCGCCGCCGGGGTGACCGCGTGAGCGCCGCGAGCCGCCCGGCGCTGCTGCACCACACCGACGGCACGCCGTTCCGCGACCTCAACCACAACGGCACCATGGAGCCCTACGAGGACCCGCGGCTGCCCGTCGAGGAACGCGTCGAGGACCTCCTGGCCCGGATGACCCAGGCGGAGAAGGCCGCCCTGATGCTCCACGGCCGGATGCTCCCCGGCAACCAGGGCCCCTTCCCCTCCGGCGAGCACCTGATCGCCGAACGCGGCCTCACCGCCTTCGCCATGATGGCCGTCCCCGACGCCCGCGCCATGGCCGAGTGGAACAACCACGTCCAGGACCTCGCCGCCGCCGCCCGCCTCGGCATCCCGGTCACCCTCGCCTCCGACCCCCGGCACGGCTTCACCGCCAACCCGGCCACCGCCTTCACCGGCGGCGGCTTCTCCACCGGCCCCGAGCCGATCGGGCTGGCCGCCACCGACGACCCGGAACTCGTCGAGCGGTACGCCGCGCTGATCGGCCGCGAACTGCGGGCCGTCGGCATCCGGGTCGCCATCCACCCGATGGCCGACCTCGCCACCGAACCGCGCTGGGCCCGGATCAGCGGCACCTTCGGCGAGGACCCGGACCGCGCCTCCCGGATCATCGCCGCCTACATCCGCGGCCTCCAGGGCGGGCCGATCGGCCCGGACAGCGTCGCCTGCATGACCAAGCACTTCCCCGGCGGCGGCCCGCAGTTCAAGGGCGAGGACTCGCACTTCGCGGCCGGCCACCGGCTGGTCTACCCGGGCGGCGCGCTCGACCGGCACCTGCGCCCCTTCGAGGCCGCGTTCGAGGCCGGCACCGCGCAGATCATGCCCGCCTACGCGATCCCCTCCGGCAGCGGCCTGGCCGAGGTCGGCGCCAACTTCAACCACGACGTCATCACCGGTCTGCTGCGCGGCAAGTACGGCTTCGACGGTGTGGTCTGCACCGACTTCAACGCCATCACCGGCATGGACGTCCCCGGCATCGTCAGCCTGCCGCCGCGCCACTGGGGCGTCGAGGAGCTGTCCGTGCCGGAGCAGGTGGCGCTGACCCTGCACGCCGGGGCCGACCAGCTCGGCGGCGAGACCGACCCGGAACTGATCCTCGGCGTGCTCCGCTCCGGCGCCGTCACCGAGGCACGCCTCGACGAGTCCGTCCGCCGCATCCTGCGCGACAAGTTCCGCCTCGGCCTGTTCGACGACCCCTACGTGGACGTCGAGGCCGCCGTCGAACTGGTCGGCGCGCCCGAGGGCCGCACCCTGGGCCGTGAGCTCCAGGCCCGCTCGCTGGTCCACCTCTCCGGCCGCCCGCTCACCGGACCCCGCCTCTACGTCGAGGGCGTCGACCCGGCCGTGGCCGCCCGCTACGGCACCGTCGTCGACCGGCCCGAGGACGCCGACCTCGCGGTGGTCCGCCTCGCCACGCCCTACGAGCAGCGCGAGGGGCTGCTGGAGCAGGCCTTCCACTCCGGCTCGCTGGAGTTCGAACCGGCCGAGGCGGCCCGGCTGGCGGAGCTGGCCCGGGCACTGCCCACGGCGCTCGTCGCCCAGCTGGAGCGCCCCGCCGTCCTCACCCCGCTGGCGCCCCACGCGGCCCTGCTGGTCGGCGAGTTCGGCGCCGCCGACGACATCGTCCTGGACGCCGTCCTCGGCCGCACCCCGATGACCGGCACCCTCCCCTTCGACCTCCCGCGCTCCGACGCGGCCGTCGACGCCGCCCGCGAGGACGTCCCCTTCGACACCGCCGACCCACTGTTCCGCTTCGGCCACCCGACCGCCCCGCGAGACGGGGGCCGCCCGCTCTGAGGTGCACCCGGCCCGTCCCGGAGCAGGAGGTGCGGAGCAGGAAGTCGGTCCGGCCGACTTCCTGCTCCGCACCCCCTGTTCTGTCCGGTGGATCGGCCCGGGTCCGGGGCGGCCCGGGCGCGGCGGCCCGGTCGAAAACCGGTCGCTCCGCCCACCGTGCCGCTGGCAGAGTCGGACGCCATGCAGCAGCAGCACGGGATCCGGGCCGACTTCGACGCCACCACCATCACCCTCTACCAGGCGTACGCCCCCGCCGTCGCCGAACCCGCGCTCGCCGCCCAGCGGTTCGTGCCGCCCTTCTCCTTCGGCCGGATGACCTGGATCAAGCCCTCGTTCGCCTGGTTGATGCACCGCAGCAACTGGGCGCGCAAGCCCGGCCAGGAACGCGTGCTCGCCGTCCGGATCACCCGCGCCGGCTGGGAGGAGGCCCTGCGCCGCGCCGTCCTGACCACCGCCGACCCGGCGGAGCTCGCCCGCGCCGAGGTGCACGTCCAGTGGGACCCGGAGCGCTCGCTGCGGGGTGCCGCGCTCAACCACTACAGCATCCAGGTGGGCGTGGGCCGCACCCTGGTCCGGACCTTCGCCGAGGAGTGGATCACCGGCATCACCGACCTCACCCCGCAGGCCCGGAAGATCGCCGCCCTCGTCCAGGGCGGCCGGGCGGCCCAGGCCCAGCGACTCCTCCCGCCCGAGCGCCCGTACCCGCTGCCCGCCCCGATCGCGGCCCGGCTGGGCGCGGACGGCTGACTCGGAACGCCCCGGCACGGCACCGCCGGACGGCCCCCCGCCCGGCGGTGCCGACGCGTCAGGCTCCGTTCACCATCGGGGAGTCGAAGACCTCGGGCGGGCCGTAGTCGCTGAACGCCATCGTGACCAGGGCCGTCGTCCCGCCCTCGGTCCAGCGCTTCTCGGCGTAGCGGGTGCGGCCGTCGACGTCGATCCACTGGTCGAGGTCGATGCCCGTGGCGCCTTCGGACTCCGCGTCGGAGCGCGCCCGCGCGGAGACCTGGCCGAGCCGGTCGAGGTCCAGATGCCCGCCGAGGTGGTGGACGAGAACGCCGTCGCGGGTCTCCACGCCCTTGCGGGCTTCCGGGCCGAGGGAGAGCAGGACCGGGGCGTAGCCCGCGAGGTTGTACTCCGCGGTGTCGTTGAATCGCAGCGAGCTTCTGGTCCAGGTGCCGGACGGGCCGCCGACACGGTGGTACTCGGCGTCGGCGGTGACGACGATCTCCGTCGTTCTGCCGCCGATGTGGCGTTCCTGCCGGCCGGTGTACAGGGTGTTGTGGTTCTGCCGCGAGGTGATGTCCATGAACACCTCCCCGTCGATCTCGATCGTCGACCGGACCGAGACGGCGTACGGCTCCTTGCCCGCCCTCGCCACGGCCGCGGCCGGGTCGACCTCGGGCCTCGCGGTGGGTGTGCCGACGGCGGTGGACGTGGCGACCGGGGTGGCCGCGGCAGGCGGGGCGGCCGGGGCGGACAGGTTCCCGCCGGTGCAGCCGGTGAGCAGCAGCAGCGCGGCAACGGCGCTGGCACCGGCGACGGCACCGGCGGCGGCAGTGGTGGCAGAGGTGGCGACGCCGGCAGGGCGGACGGGTCGGCGCATGGGGATGGTGACTCCGGGAGTTGTCGACGGGTCGGCCGGCACCGTGACACCCACGTGCCCCAAGGACCCTACGGCTACGAATGATTCAAGCCATCCGGATCTTATACGGCTAACAACTCCTTTGGCCCTGCCTCCGACGAGCCGTCCGGTGAACGGCCGTGGTCCGCGCTGTCATGGCGCTGGGCAGCCCACGCCCCATGGGAAGGCAGGGACATGAGCAGATTCAGATACACCGTCACCGGACCGGCTTTGGCGCTCGCGGCCTCGGCGGTCCTCCTGGCCGCCGGCGGTACGGCCCGGGCGGAGTCCGCCTACGACCAGATCACCATGCTGAAGCAGGAGAAGACCCAGTGGTGCTGGTCGGCCTCCGGGCTCACCATCGCCAAGTTCCAGGGATACGGCACCACGCAGGCGGACTTCTGTTCCCGTGCCTCCCAGTACAGCGGCGGGCCGAGCTGCGACAACCAGCCCGCCAGGCTCGAGGACATGGCCAACGCCTGGTACAGCCTGGGCATGGCCAACATCGGTACCGGCCTCGGCCGCGCGGCGTCGTTCGCCGAGGTCACCACCGACGTCAAGGCCGCCCGGCCGCTCGGCGCCCGGATCGGCTGGAAGACCGGCGGGGGCCACATGAACGTCGTCTACGGCTTCGACACCTCGAACAGCACCATCGCCGTCGGCGACCCGTGGCCGGACACCACCACCTACACCTGGTGGAACTACAACGACTACGTCAACAACAGCTCGTTCCGGTGGACCCACTCCCGCACCGGCATCTCCGGCTAGACCGAGAAGACAGAGAAGGAGGACGACACATGAGTGACCGAGCTGTCCCCGTCGGCCGGAATGCCACCCGGTCCACCCGGCTCACCCCGCTCGCCCGGCTGCCGCTCGCCCTGGTCCTGGGCGCGTCCGTGCTGCTGTCCGCCGCCGGCCCGGCCCGGGCCGTCGACATCCCCGACTACCAGGCCGCCCTGGACGTGGTGCGGTCGGTCGGCGTCCACGACGCCGTCTGCCGTTTCCTCGCCACCCCGCTGCCCGGGGCCGGGTCCGAGACCGGGTCCGACACCGTGGTGACGGTCCCCGACACGGCCGAACCGTGCGCCGGCCTGCCCGCGTTCACGCTCAAGGACCCGCTCGCGGTGCACGAGATCACCCCGGACTTCGTCGCGGGCACGGCGCTGCCGGTCCCCACCGCGGCGGTCCGGCTGAGCCACCTGGTCTCCGCCCTCGGCGGCGCCGTCAACGACCGCACCGCCACCGTGCTGCTCGCCCCGACCGAGGGCGGCGGCTGGCACCTGGCGGGGGTGCGGGACGGCGACAGCGACGCCGGGTACGCGGGCAGCGCGACGCCCGGCTCCCTGGTCTTCACCGAGCCGCAGATCCGCGGCTGGTACCGGCTGACGCTCACCACCGTGGAGCCGCTCAACGACCAGGCCAGGGAAGGGCTCGACGGCAAGTCGGCGGTGCCGCTGGCCGACTACCAGAAGCTGGTCAAGGCCCGCTACGCCGACAAGCTGCCCGGTACCGAGTACGACACCCGGGGCATGTCCAGCGGCTACGGGGCCGACGGCCGGGCGGCCGAACCGTCCTCCCGCACGCCCCTGCTCGCGGGAGGTTCGATCGTGGCCCTCGCGCTCGCGGGCGGCGTCGCCGCCCTCGGCCGGCTCCGGCGCCGCCGCCGCGGCACGGCCTGAGCACCCCGCCGCCGCCCCGGCCCCGCCCGAACGGCGAGGCCGGGGCGGCGGCCCGTCCAGGAGACCGGCCCTAGCCGCCGAGGGCCTTGTCGCCGAGGGCCTTGCCGTACATCGACGAGGTGCGCCGGACCGTCATCCCCAACCGCTCGTACAGCGGCAGCGCGCCGGTCTCCGAGTGCGTCCACAGGGTGCACCGCTCCCGGCCGTGCCGGTGGAACGCGCCGAACACCTCGCCGAGCAGCAGCCGCGCGATCCCCCGGTGCCGGTGGTCGGCGCGGACGGCCAGCCGCTCGACATGGCCCTCGCCGCAGTCCGGCACGTCCAGGGCCAGCGCCGCGCCCACCATCTCCCCGCCGGCGAAGGCCACCCGGGAGAGCGCGGGCGCGAACGAGTCGTGCCCGACCGTCCGCGGCGCCCACTCCTCGTAGGGACTGCGCCGCACCTGCCACTCGTCGAACGCGTCCTCGGTCATCCGGTGCGCCGCCCGCTCGTCGCCCGGGCGGAACGGCCGCACGGAGACCCCGGGCGGCGGCGCGGCCGCCACCGGAGCGGCGGGCAGGGCGATCCCCAGCTGCCACTGGGAGACGAACGGCAGATAGCCGCGCGAACGCAGCAGCCCCACGGCGGCCCGGTCGCCGTCCTCCACGGCCTGCGCGAGCCGTTCCCCGCCCGCCCGCCGGGCCCGTTCCTCGGTCCAGTCGAGCAGCCACCCGCCCAACCCGGCGCCCCGGTGCCCGGGGTGGACGTCCACCCGGCTCCGCCGTCCGCCGCGCACCCACGCCCAGCCGGCCACCTCGCCGCGGCCGTCCCGCACCAGCAGGGCGTCCCGGGCGGGGTCGAGGCCGGGGTGCGCGAGGTCGGCGGCGACCTCGCCCGGCGCGCTCTCGGTGCGGCCGAGCAGGTCGCGCTCGCAGGCGGCGACCAGCCGGGCGACGGCGGGGGCGTCGGCGACGGCCGCCGGTGCGGACCGGTAGCGGGCGGGGAGCGGCGGGAGTCCGGCGAGATCCGTCATGCGTCCTGACTCTGCGCCACCCGCGCCGCTCCTGTCGACCGGATTCGGCAGACCGGACCGGGCGGACCGGTCGGTCTGGGGACGGGGGACGGGGGACGGGGGACGGGAG
>NZ_JZWY01001292.1:0-2042 GCF_000966955.1 Streptomyces sp. NRRL S-495 | reverse complement strand
CCACGACGCCTCCCGCACCCGGGCCCGCCGCGCCGCCGAGGCCGACACCCCGCCCGCCCAGCCCACCGCCCTGTTCTGACCGGAGGAGACAACGCCGTGTCCATCGTCATCACCGACCTGCCGCGCCTCATCGGCCAGCTCGCCCCGCACATCAGCCCCGACGACACCCTGCCCCCGCTCACCGGCATCCACCTGGAAGTCACCGGCACCGAGCTCGTCGGCGCGGCCACCGACCGCTACACCGTCGCCATCACCCGCCGCGCCGTCGAGGAGAGCGCAGAGCCCGCCACCTGGTCGGCGCTGCTGGACAGCGCCGACCTCAGGGCCCTGCGTGCCCTGGTGCCCGCCCGCACCGCCGCCGCCGGCGTGCGCCTGGCCTACGAGGCGCCGACCGAGCAGGACCCGGACGGCGGGCTGGCGTTCACCCACGAGGGCCGCACCCTGCGGCTGTCCGCCAACCTGCGGCGCGACGCCAAGTTCCCCCGCTGGCGGCAGATCCTGTCCACCGCGCTGGAGGGCGAGCCCCGGCTGACCGAGCCGGCCGCCTTCGACCCGCGCTACCTCGCCCGCTGGGCGAAGGCCGCCGAGCGCCACGCCCCCGTCACCCTCTGGTCGTCCGGCCCCGACAAGCCGCTGGTCATCGCGGTCGGCGGTGACTTCGTCGGCCTGCAGATGCCGGTGCGCATCGACCTGCGCCACGGCGGCTGGGCGCAGTGGGGCGACCGGTCGGCGGTACAGGCGGCCTGGGCGCCTCTCCTCGCCCCCGCCGAGGAGAGCGTCCCCACCGGCCTGCGGGCCGCCTGACCCACCACCTGCCCGGCCCCGACCACATCCCACCGAGCGACCCACGAAGGACACGATGACGACCGGCCACCGCCTCTTCCCCGCGTCGACCCGCAGGGACGGGGACCCGTACGCGCCCGCCGACCTCGGCGGTTGCGCCTGGGACTTCCTGCGCGACCCGCACCTGCTCGTCGTCGCGCCCTGCGGGGACGTGGCCGGGCGCCTCGTCGCCCGGCTCTCCCGGGACCTCGCGGACCGGGGCCTTCGGGTCGAGGTCGCCGACCCCGACGCCGGGCCCGTGGAGACGGTGGCCGCCTTCCACGCCGGGCACCGGGCCGAGTTCGACGCCGACCGGGTCCACCTGGCCGGCCACCGCTTCCTCGCCGTGCCCGACATGCCCGCGCTCGCCGACGCCCACCCGGACCTCGTGGCGCTGGTGGCCGACGTCGCCCGCAACGGCTTCGCCACCGGGCACCACCTCCTGCTCGCCTACCCGGTGCGGCCCCTGCCCGGCCTCGACGACACCGCCCTGGCCGAGTTCGCCCGCCTCACCCTCGCCACCGCGATGACCGCCCCGGTCCCCGACCCGCGCCCGGCCATCGGCTGGCTGGCCACCACCGCCGCCGCCCGCCCGGTACGCATCGACCCGGACCCCGCCGACTGAACCCCGGCCCGCGGCACGGTCCGCACTCGCTCACAGCGAAATCCCGGACGTGTGCGGACCGTGTCCGAAACCCTGCTGACCGTCACCACCTGGAGGAGAACCCGCGATGACCGACACCGCCGCTCCGACGCCCACGTCCGGGGCCGACCCCGCCGACGACGTCTGGGAGCAGATCGCCCGGCAGGTCGCCTGGCTCGACCACCACAACGGCGCCGGCGAGCACGAGAGCGCGATGCGCCTGATGAAGCTCTCCGAGGAGGTCGGGGAGGTCATGCAGGCCTACATCGGAACCACCGGCCAGAACCCCCGCAAGGGCGTCACCCACGAACGCTCCGACGTCGCCGACGAGCTGTGCGACGTCGTCGTCACCGCGCTGGTCGCCCTGCACCGCTTCACCGACGACCCCCGCGCCCACCTCGACCGCCACCTGGTCCGCCTCACCGACCGGCTCGGGGTCCGCTCCGGGCGCCCGACGTTCCGCCAGTGGCTCACCGCCCAGAACCAGCCCGGCCACTGGAACGCCGAGACCGGCGTCGGCACCTTCCACGGCCCCAGCGCTCTCAACCGCGGGACCCGGACCCTGACCGGCTGGACC
>NZ_JZWY01001291.1:0-1674 GCF_000966955.1 Streptomyces sp. NRRL S-495 | reverse complement strand
GGGCAGGGACGGGTGGTGCGCTCACCGCGCGGCCCGCGACCCCGCCAGGTCGTAGAGGTAGTGCATGAGCGCGAGCAGCACGTCCCGTCCGGACTCGCGGACCCGGGCGTCGCACGCGACGATCGGGACCTCGGGCGGCAGGTCCAGCGCGAGCCGCAGCTCCTCGTCCGGGTGGGCGGGCGCGCCGGGGAAGGCGTTGGCGGCGACCACGAACGGCACGCCGCGGTCCTCCAGCCGCCCGATCACGTCGAAGCTGACCTCCAGCCGACGGGTGTCGACCAGCACCACCGCGCCCAGGGCCCCTTCGAACAGGCCGTTCCACAGGAACCAGAACCGCTCCTGCCCGGGGGTGCCGAAGAGGTACAGCACCAGCTCGTCGCTGATGCTGATCCGGCCGAAGTCCATCGCGACCGTGGTCTCGGACTTCCGCTCGATCCCGGCCAGGTCGTCGATCTCCGCCCCGGCCTGGGTCATCGTCTCCTCGGTGGTCAGCGGACGGATCTCGCTCACCGCGCCGACCAGGGTGGTCTTGCCGACGCCGAAGCCGCCGACGACGACCACCTTGACGGCCGCGGTGGCCGAGTCCGGCAGGAGATCCTCGTCGGCCGGCCCGCGCACCGTGTCAGAGGCGCTGAAGTCCATGCATCACCGCCTCCAACAGGGCACGGTCGGGGAGAAGCGCGGCCGGGACGGAGGCGCGCGCCTCGACCCGCTCCTCGGCCACGAGGTCGGCCAGCAGCACGGTGACCGCGCTGACCGGCAGTCGCAGGTAGGCGGAGATCTCGGCCACCGAGAGCGGCGATCCGCAGAGGCGCAGGATCGCCGCGTGCTCGGGCGGCATCGAGGGGGTGGGCTCCGCACGGGAGACGATCAGCGTGACCAGGTCCAACGCGGCCCGTCCGGCCGGTTGGGTGTGGCCGCGCGTGATCACGTAGAAGCGTTCCGGGGCGTCCTCGCCCCAGTCCCGGCCGGCTGTGCTCATGCGACGGGCTCGCCCCTTCGGGGAGGCGTACTGAGGTGTTCGCCGATCCGGGCGACCAGGTCGCGCATCCGCTGGCCCATCAGCCCGGCGTCCACGCCCTCGTCGGCCAGCACCGCGAGGAAGGCCCGGGCGCCGGCCGCCATCAGGTAGAAGAAGCCGCCGCCCATCTCGATCACCACCAGCCGCATCCGGCCGTCCCCGTGCGGGAACTCGTGGCCCACGGCCGCCGCCAGGCTCTGCAGACCNGAGGTCGGCGGGGAGCGGGCGGCCGCCGGTGCGGGCGGCGACGGCGTCGAGCCTGGTCTGGTCGGTGCCGGAGAGCAGTAACCGCCAGCCGGCGGCGGCGAGCCGGTCGGCGGTGTCGGTCTCGGTGCCGTGCTGGGCCATGCGCAGGCCGTCCGCGGAGAGCACGATGACGTTCCGGACGTGCGGGACTTCGTCCGCCAACTGCTTGAGCAGCCAGTCCATGTTGGTCCGTGGCTGAATCACCGCTCGTCCCTCCCCGTCGTGTCCCCGTTGTCGTGGTCGGCCGGGCCCGTGCCGTTGACCCCTTCGGTGAAGGCGGCCAGCCAGAGGCCCGGCTGCACCGCCCCCGCCGGGGTCGAGGGATCGGCACCGGACCGGCCGGGTGGGCCGCCGAACCCGTCGCCCCGGCCGGTCGGGCCCGGTGAGCCGTTGGAGCCGGCCGAGCC
>NZ_JZWY01001290.1:0-2097 GCF_000966955.1 Streptomyces sp. NRRL S-495 | reverse complement strand
AGCCGTTGGAGCCGGCCGAGCCGTTCGAACCCGCCGAGCCGTTGACTGCCGAGGCGCCGTTCGGGCCCGTCGAGCCGTTCGCGGCCGAGGCACCGTTCGGGCCGGCCGTACCGTTCGCGCCCGCCGAGCCGCCCCTGGTCGCCGCCCGGCCGGTGGTGCCGGTGGAGCGGGCGGTGGTGGTGCGGGTTGTCGGGGCGACGCCGATCCGGGCGGTCGGCGCGGCGTGCCGGCGCCGGCGGGGCAGACCGGTGGCGGTGCGCTCGGTCACCACCGGGACGTCCTCGCCACCGCTGAGCGGCCCCGGCAGCGAGCCGGAGAGCGGCCGCCGCGGCGGTGGCGAGGTGTGCGGGCGGCGGTCGTCCACCGGCTCCGGACCGGACGAGCCGGTGACACCGATGCCGTGGGCGCGCCCGGTCGCGGGCGCGGTGGTGATCAGCTCCTGCGGCACGACCAGCACCGCCCGCACCCCGCCGTAGGCCGAGGGGCGCAGCGAGACCTGGAAGCCGTACGCCCGGGAGAGCCGGCCGACGACGGCGAGGCCGAGCCGGGGGGTCTCACCGAGCTCGTTGAGGTCGATGCCGGCCTGCGCCTCCAGCAGCATCCGCTCGGCGCGGGCCCGGCCCTCCTCGCTGAGGCTGAGCCCGCCGTCCTCGATCTCGATCGCGATGCCGGTCTGCACCTCGACGGCGGTCAGGTGCACGCTGGTGTGCGGGGGCGAGTAGCGGGTGGCGTTGTCGAGGAGTTCGGCCACCGCGTGGATGAGCGGCTCGACCGCCGGGCCGACCACCGCCACGTCGGAGACCGGGTGCAGCTCGACCCGCTGGAAGTCGAGGATCCGCGACATGCCGCCGCGCAGCACGCTGTACAGCGGCACGGCCCGGTTCCACTGACGGCCCGGCCGCGCGCCGCCGAGGACGGCGATGCTGTCGGCCAGGCGGCCGATGAGGGCGTTGCCGTGGTCGACCAGCAGCAGGTCGTCGAAGACCGCGGGGTCGTTGCCGTGCCGGTGCTCCATGATGCGCAGCTCGGCGGCCTGCCGGTGGACGATCGCCTGTACACGGCGGGCGATGTTGACGAAGGAGCGCCGTGAGGACTCGCGCAGCGCCTCCTCGTTCTCGACGGTCTCCAGTACGGCGCGCAGCAGGGTCTGCTGGGCGGTCCGGAACTCCGCGCCGACCGTGACGTCCTGGAGGGTGTACGCGTTGACCACGTCCTCCAGGCCCTCGCCGTGGGTGAGCCGGGTCATGGCGGCGGGCAGGACGGACTTGGCCAGTCGGATGTACTCGGTCTCCTGCCGGGTGAGCCGGCGGATCAGTTCACCCTCACGCTGGACGGCCCGCGCGCGCAGTTCCTCCGTCGCCCGGCCCCGGCGGGCGGCCTCGGCGGCGACCAGGACCACGGCCAGGGTGCCCACCGCCGCGCAGACGGCGACGGGGAGGCGCGAGTCGGGGGTGGCCGCGGCCACGGCGACGGCGGCGACGGCAGCCGTCACGACGGTGGGCAGGAGCCAGACGAGCACGGGGGCGGAGCGCCGGCGTCCGGGTGACGAACCAGCACCAAGCATTCAGCATCCTCAAACGATCGGAAGAGTGGGGGGACGGGACGGGCGGGCGGCCGGTGGGCCTGAGGGTTCGGAGCGGTGCGGTGGGCGGTGGCGCGCGGGTGGTGCGCGGCACGGTAAGCCTCCGCCGTGCGGCGCCCGGGGACGGTGGGTGCGCGCCGGTGGCAGGACCTGGTCGTGCGGTCCGCTGCCGCTGTCTCTCCTCTCCGCCGCCGGTGGCCGGGACGGCCGCCGGGTCGTGGTTGCTCGCTGGGCGGCCGGTCGGTGCCGCGGTCGGTCCGGCCCGCCGGGACTCCGCCGTGGCCGTGCGTCGCGCGCACCGGAGGGAACGGTCCGGCCGGACCTCCGGACCCGTCGCCGGGCCGGTGATGGCACCAGGTTTACCGCGCCCCGCGCGCCCCGAACCGGCGCTCGCCCCCGGTTCGCCAATGCGAGCGGTCTCCGGGTGAACTTGCCCCGAGCAAGGGGCACTTCGTGCTAAGGCCCGGATCCGGGCGGTGGGCGGCGGCCCCCGGGGCGTCAGCCCGGGCCGGACC
>NZ_JZWY01001288.1:0-1602 GCF_000966955.1 Streptomyces sp. NRRL S-495 | reverse complement strand
TTCCGGATCGAGCTCGGCGAGATCGAGGCGGCGCTCTCCCGCCACCCCGCCGTCCGCCAGGTCATCGTGGTCGCCCGCGAGGACCGCCCCGGCGACACCCGGCTGGTCGGCTACTGCGCCGTGACGGCCGAGGCCCTCGACGGTCGGCCCGAACTCGCCGCCGAACTGAAGGAGTTCGCCGCCGCCGGGCTGCCCGGCTACATGGTGCCCTCCGCCGTCGTGGTGCTGCCCGCGCTGCCGCTGAACGCCAACGGCAAGGTCGACCGGCGCGCCCTGCCCGCCCCCGACCTCGGCGCCGACCCGACCGGCCGCGCCCCGCGCGACGAGCGCGAGCGGGCCCTGTGCGCGCTGTTCGGCGAGATCCTCGGCATCGAGGACATCACCGTCGACGACGACTTCTTCGCCCTCGGCGGCCACTCGCTGCTCGCCACCCGCCTGGTCGGCCGGGTCCGCGCCGACCTCGGCGCCGAACTCGCCATCGGCGACCTCTTCCAGGCCCCGACCGTCGCCGCCCTCGCCGCCCGGCTCGCCGACGGCCCGGCCCGCCCGGCCCTGCTCCCCGAGCAGCGCCCCGAGCACCTGCCGGTGTCCTTCGCCCAGCGCCGCCTGTGGTTCCTCGGCAAGGCCGAGGGCCCCGCCGCCACCTACAACGTCACCCTCGCCCTGCGGCTGTCCGGCCCGCTCGACACCGCCGCCCTGGAACGCGCCCTCGGCGACGTGGTCGCCCGGCACGAGTCGCTGCGCACCGTCTTCACCGAACTCGACGGCGTGCCGCACCAGCGGGTCCTCGACGGCCCGCCCGGGCCGCTGCTCACCGTCACCGACCGCCCGGCGCAGGACCTCGTCGGCCACCTCTTCGACCTGGCCGTGGACGTCCCGCTGCACGCGTACCTGTGCCCCGAGGGGCCCGAGGAGCACGTGCTCACCCTGGTGCTGCATCACATCGCCGGCGACGGCTGGTCGCTGCGCCCGCTGTTCCGCGACCTCGCCGCGGCCTACACCGCCCACCGCGACGGCACCGCCCCCGACCCGCGTCCGCTGCCCGTCCAGTACGCCGACTACACCCTCTGGCAGTACCGGCTGCTCGGCTCCGACACCGACCCGCGCTCGCTGCTGGGCCGTCAGCTCGACCACTGGCGCGAGGCCCTGTCCGGCCTGCCGGACGAGCTGCCGCTGCCGCTGGACCGCCCCCGCCCGCCGGTGCCCACCCACCGCGGCGACGTCGTCGAGCTGGACCTCGACGCCGCCCTGCACGCCCGGCTCGCCGAACTGGCCGGCCGGCACGGGGTCACCCTGTTCATGGTGCTCCAGGCCGCCTGGGCCACCCTGCTGCACCGCTTCGGCGCCGGGGACGACGTCCCGATGGGCACCCCGCTGGCGGGCCGGCTCGACCCCGCCCTGGACGACCTGGTCGGCTTCTTCGCCAACACCCTGGTGCTGCGCACCGACTTGAGCGGCTCGCCGACCTTCGCCGAGCTGCTGGCCCGGGTCCGGGAGGCCGACCTGGCCGCCTACGCCCACCAGGACGTGCCGTTCGAGCGGCTGGTCGAGGAGCTCAACCCGGCCCGCTCGCTGGCCCGGCACCCGCTGTTCCAGGTGATG
>NZ_JZWY01001287.1:0-278 GCF_000966955.1 Streptomyces sp. NRRL S-495 | reverse complement strand
ATCGCCTTCGACAACACCACCGGCGGCGGGCCCGAGTTCCCCGGCACCCGCGCCTCCTACGAGCCGCTGGGCCTGCCCACCACCCCCTTCGACCTGACCCTCAACCTGTCCGAGCGCCACCACCCGGACGGCTCCCCGGCCGGGCTCTCCGGCGGCCTGGAGTTCGCCGTCGACCTGTTCGACCGGGGCACCGCCGAGCGGCTCGCGGGCGCGCTGGCCGGCCTGCTCGACCAGGTCGCCGAGCAGCCCGGCCGCCCGGTCGCCGAGCTGGACGTGCT
>NZ_JZWY01001286.1:0-506 GCF_000966955.1 Streptomyces sp. NRRL S-495 | reverse complement strand
GCCGAGGGCCGCGAGGACCTCGCCCGCTGGCACGACACCGCCCGCCCCGGCGGCGGGCAGCTCGTCCCGGCCGTGTTCGCCGCCCAGGCGGCCGCCACCCCCGACGCCACCGCCCTGGTCTTCGGCGAGCAGCGGCTGAGCTTCGCCGAGCTGAACGCCCGCGCCAACCGGCTCGCCCACGGCCTGGCCGGCGCCGGGATCGGCCCCGAGTCGCTGGTCGCGCTCGCCGTGCCCCGCTCCGCCGAGTCGATCGTCGCCCTGCTCGCCGTGCTCAAGGCCGGCGCCGCCTACCTGCCGCTGGACTCCGACTACCCGCGCGACCGGCTGGCGGGCATGCTCGCCGACGCCCGCCCGGCCGCCGTGCTCAGCACCGACGCCTGGCCGCTGCCCGAGGTGCTGGCCGGCCACACCGTGCTGCCCGCCGACGCCGCGCCCTGGGCGGAGCTGCCCACCGGGGAACCGGAGGTCGAGCTCGGCCCCGAGCACGCCGCCTACGTCATCTACAC
>NZ_JZWY01001285.1:0-755 GCF_000966955.1 Streptomyces sp. NRRL S-495 | reverse complement strand
ACGCCCCAAGGGCGTCGTGGTCCGCCACGGCGGCCTCGCCAACCTGTTCGCCTTCCACCGCGCCGGGACCCTCGCCCCCTCCCAACAGGCCCACCCCGGGCGGCGGTTCGCCTTCGCCGCGACCGCCTCGCTGTCCTTCGACACCTCGCTCGAAGCGGTGCTCTGGATGGTCGCCGGCCAGGAACTCCACCTGCTCGACGACGACCTGCGCCGCGACGCGGCCGGCATCGTCGGCTACCTGGCCCGCACCGGCGCCGACACCCTGGACGTCACCCCCGCGCTGGCCGAACGGCTGGTCGAGGAGGGACTGCTCACCGTCGCCCCGCCCGCCGTGCTGATGATCGGCGGCGAAGCCTGCGGCCAGCAGCTCTGGACCACCCTGAGCGCCGCGCCCGACACCGTCGTGTTCAACCTGTACGGGCCGACCGAGTGCACCGTCGACGCCCTGCACCACCGCCTGGACGGCGCCGTCGCCCGCCCGGTGATCGGCCGCCCGCTGTCCAACCTGCGCGCCCACCTGCTGGACGCCCGGCTGCGCCCGGTGCCGGTCGGCGTGCCCGGCGAGCTGTACCTGAGCGGTCCCGGCCTGGCCCGGGGCTACCTCGGCCGCCCGGCACTGAGCGCCGAACGCTTCGTCGCCGACCCCTACGACACCGGCGCCCGGATGTACCGCACCGGGGACCTCGCCCGGCGCCGCTCCGACGGCACCGTGGAGTTCCTCGGCCGCACCGACCACCAGGTCAAGGTGCGCGGCT
>NZ_JZWY01001284.1:0-341 GCF_000966955.1 Streptomyces sp. NRRL S-495 | reverse complement strand
GGCTTCCGGATCGAGCTCGGCGAGATCGAGGCCGTCCTCACCGCCCACCCCGGGGTGGTGCAGGCCGCCGTGCTGCCGCACCAGGACGGCACCGCCGGCACCCGGCTGGTCGCCCACCTCGCGGTCGCGGCCGGCGCCGACCCGGCCGCGCTCGACCTCGCCTCGGTGCGCGCCCATGTCGCCGCCGCGCTGCCCGACTACATGGTCCCGGCGGCCTTCACCGCCCTGGCCGCGCTGCCGCTCAACGTCAACGGCAAGCTCGACCGGGCCGCCCTGCCCGCCCCCGACTTCACCGCCGCCGCCGGAGCCGGCCGGGCCGCCCGCACCCCGCGCGAGGAGAT
>NZ_JZWY01001283.1:0-295 GCF_000966955.1 Streptomyces sp. NRRL S-495 | reverse complement strand
CGCGAGGAGATCCTCTGCGGCCTCTTCGGCGAGATCCTCGGCGTACCGGGTCTCGATCGACGACGACTTCTTCGCCCTCGGCGGCCACTCGCTGCTCGCCATGAAGCTCGCCGCCCGGGTCCGCGCCACCCTCGGCACCGAACTCGGCATCCGGGACGTCTTCGAGGCCCCGACCGTGGCTGGGCTGGTCGAGCGCCTCGACGGCGCGGACGCCCGCCCGGCGCTGACCGCGGGCCCGCGCCCCGAGCGGCTGCCGCTCTCCTCCGCGCAGCGCCGACTGTGGCTGATCGACCGG
>NZ_JZWY01001282.1:0-770 GCF_000966955.1 Streptomyces sp. NRRL S-495 | reverse complement strand
CCTCCGCGCAGCGCCGACTGTGGCTGATCGACCGGATGGAAGGACCGTCCGCCCTCTACAACATGCCGTTCGCGCTTCGCCTCACCGGCCTGCTCGACCGGGACGCGCTCACCGCCGCCCTGACCGACCTGGTCGCCCGGCACGAGAGCCTGCGCACCGTGGTCGCCGAGCACGAGGGCGAGCCGTACCAGCGGATCCTGGCCCCGGCCGAGGCCGCCGTCCCGGTCGAACTCCTGGACTGCGCACCGGAGTCCGTCGGGGCCGAGGTCGACCGCGCGGGCCGCCGCCCGTTCGACCTGGCCGCCGAGCCGCCGGTGCGGGTCACCCTGCTCCGGGTGTCGGAGTACGAGCACGTCCTGGTCGTCGCGCTGCACCACATCGCCGGTGACGGCTGGTCGATGGGTCCGCTGCTGCGCGACCTCACCGAGGCGTACACCCTGCGCCTCGGCGGCGAGCCGCCGGTGCTCGAACCGCTCGCCGTCCAGTACGCGGACTACGCGCTCTGGCAGCGCGAGCTGCTCGGCGACGAGACCGACCCGCAGAGCCTGGTCGCCCGCCAACTCGCCTACTGGCGCGAGACCCTGGCCGAGCTGCCGGAGGAGATCGCGCTGCCGTCCGACCGCCCGCGCGGCGCCCGGGCCGGCCACCGCGGCGACCGGGTCGCGCTGCCGATCGACGCCGGACTGCACACTGGGCTGGTCGCGCTGTCCCGCGAGCACCGGGTCACGATGTTCATGACCCTCCAGGCCGCGCTGGCCGCGCTGCTGACC
>NZ_JZWY01001281.1:0-449 GCF_000966955.1 Streptomyces sp. NRRL S-495 | reverse complement strand
CCTCCAGGCCGCGCTGGCCGCGCTGCTGACCCGCCTCGGTGCCGGTACGGACGTGCCGATCGGCTCGGTGGTCGCGGGCCGCTCGGACGAGGCGCTGGACGAGTTGGTCGGGTTCTTCGTCAACACCCTGGTGCTGCGCACCGACACTTCCGGCGACCCGGCCTTCGCCGAACTGCCTCGGCCGGGTCCGGGAGGCCCAGCTCGACGCCCACGCCCACCAGGACGTGCCGTTCGAGCGGCTGGTCGAGGAGCTCAACCCGGCCCGCTCGCTGGCCCGGCACCCGCTGTTCCAGGTCGCGATGGTGCTCCAGTCCACCGAGGAAGGGGAGTTGGAGCTGCCCGGCCTGGAGGTCGAGGCGCTGACCTCGGACACCGGGGTCGCCAAGTTCGACCTCAATGTCACCCTGGAGGAGTTCTTCGGTCCGGACGGCGCGCCCGCCGGTCTGGAC
>NZ_JZWY01001289.1:0-2124 GCF_000966955.1 Streptomyces sp. NRRL S-495 | reverse complement strand
CGCCTACACCGCCCGCCTCGCCGGTGCCGGGCCGGACTGGGAGCCGCTGCCGGTCCAGTACGCCGACTACGCCCTGTGGCAGCGCGAGCTGCTCGGCGAGGAGTCCGACCCGTTCAGCCTGATGAGCCGTCAGCTCGACCACTGGAGAGGAGTCCTGGCCGGTCTGCCGGAGGAGCTGGAGCTGCCGGTGGACCGCCCCCGGCCGCCCGTGCCGACCGGCGCCGCCGACGCCGTCCCGTTCACCCTCGGCCCCGAACTGCACACCGCGCTGGCCGACCTGGCCCGCCGCCACCGCTCCACCCTGTTCGCCGTCCTCCAGGCCGGGCTGGCCGCGCTGTTCACCCGGCTCGGCGCCGGCACCGACATCCCGCTCGGCACCGGTGTGGCCGGCCGCTCCGACGAGGCCCTGAACGACCTGGTCGGCTTCTTCGTCAACACCCTGGTGCTGCGCACCGACACGTCCGGCGACCCGTCCTTCGCCGAACTCCTGGGCCGGGTCCGGGAGGCCCAGCTGGACGCCTTCGCCCAGCAGGACGTGCCGTTCGAGCGGCTGGTCGAGGAGGTCAACCCGGCCCGCGCGCTCGGCCGCCACCCGCTGTTCCAGACCCTGCTGGTGCTGCAGAACCACGAGGAGGGCGAACTCGGCCTGCCCGGGCTGGAGTCGGCGCCCGAACCACTGGGTCTGCGGGTCGCCAAGTTCGACCTCAACATCGGCGTCACCGAGCGGCACGACCAGGACGGTACCCCGGCCGGGCTGGAGGGCTCGGTCGAGTACTCGGCCGACCTGTACGACCGGGCCACCGTCGACGGGCTGTTCGCGCGCTTCGGCCGGCTGCTGGCCGCCGCGGCCGCCGACCCCGCCGCGCCGATCGGCACCCTGGACATCCTCGCCCCCGAGGAGCGCGCCCGGCTCGCCGAGGACTGGAACGCCACCGCCGCGCCGGTCCGCACCGGCTCGCTGCCCGAGCTGTTCGCGGCACAGGCCGCCCGCACCCCGGACGCGATCGCCCTCGCCCACGACGGCGGCGAGGTCGGTTACGCCGAACTCGACGCCCGCGCCAACCGGCTCGCCCACCACCTGATCGCCGCCGGCGTCGGCCCGGAGTCCCCGGTCGCGCTGCTGATGGAGCGCTCGGCGGACCTGGTCGTCGCCACCCTCGCCGTGCTCAAGGCCGGCGGCTGCTACGTGCCGATGCACGCGAGCCTGCCGCCCGAGCGGATGACCGCGCTGCTCGCCGACACCGCCGCGCCCGTGCTGATCACCGACCGCGCCGAGCCCGGCTTCGCCCACGAGGCCGTCGTGGTCCGCCCCGGCGACGAGGCGGGGGCGCCCGACCACGACCCCGGCCTGCCCGTCCACCCGGACCGGCTCGCCTACGTGATGTTCACCTCCGGCTCCACCGGCACCCCCAAGGGCGTCGCGGTCCGCCACCGCGACGTGGTCGACCTCGCCGACGACCGCCGCTGGCGCGACGGCCGGCACGAGCGGGTCCTGCTGCACTCCCCGCACGCCTTCGACGCCGCCACCTACGAGTTGTGGACGCCGCTGCTGCACGGCGGCACCGTCGTCGTCGCCCCGCCCGGCACCATGGACGCGGCCGCCCTGCACACCGTCGCCACCCGGCACGGCGTCACCGCGGTCTTCCTCACCAAGGCGCTGTTCGACCTGGTCGCCGAGCAGGCCCCGGAGACCTTCCGCGCCCTGCGGACGGTCTGCACCGGCGGCGAGGCGGCCTCCGGCACCCTGATGCGCCGGGTCCTGGAGCACTGCCCCGAGCTGCTGCTCGCCCACGTCTACGGGCCCACCGAGGCGACCACCTTCGCCACTCACCACCACCTCCTCCCGGCCGACCTGGACGGTGCCCGGGCCCCGATCGGCGGCCCGCTGGACAACATGCGCACCCATGTCCTGGACGCCCGCCTCCAGCCGGTGCCGCCCGGCGTGCCCGGCGAGCTGTACATCGCCGGGGCCGGCCTGGCCCGGGGCTACTGGCGCCGCGCCGCGCTGACCGCCGAGCGCTTCGTCGCCGACCCGTTCACGCCGGGCACTCGGATGTACCGCACCGGCGACCTGGTGCGCCGCCGGGCGGACGGCGCGATCGAGTTCCTCGGCCGGATCGACGG
>NZ_JZWY01001280.1:0-662 GCF_000966955.1 Streptomyces sp. NRRL S-495 | reverse complement strand
TGCGCGATCGACTACGCCACCGACCTGTTCGACCGGGAGACGGTGGAGGCGATCGCGGCCCGTTTCGGGCGGCTGCTGGCCGCCGTGGTGGCGGACCCGGCGGCGCCGATCGGCCGGGTGGAGCTGCTGGACGGCGCCGAGCGCGCCGCCCTGCTCGCCCCCGCCGCCGCGCTGCCCGCCGAGGTCCCGCTCGTCCCCGCCGCGTTCGCGGCCCAGGTGGCCGCCACCCCGGAGGCCACCGCCCTGGTCTTCGGTGAACTCCGGCTCAGCTACGCCGAGTTGGACGCCAGGGCGAACCGGCTCGCGCACGGCCTGCTGGCCGCCGGCATCGGCCCGGAGTCCGTGGTCGCGCTCGCCCTGCCCCGCTCGGCGGAGACGGTCGTCGCCCAACTCGCCGTGCTCAAGGCCGGCGCGGCCTTCCTGCCGCTGGACGCCGAGTACCCGCTGGAGCGCACCGCCCACATGCTGGCCGACGCCCGCCCGGCGGCCGTGCTCAGCACCGAGGACTGGCCGCTGCCCGAGGCGCTGGCGGGCCTGACCGTCCTGCCCGCCGACGCCGGCGCCTGGTCGGAGCAGCCCGCCGAGGCCCCGCCGCTGCGGATCGGGGCGTCCCACGCCGCCTACGTCATCTACACCTCCGGCTCCACCGGCCGCCCCAAGGG
>NZ_JZWY01001279.1:0-2210 GCF_000966955.1 Streptomyces sp. NRRL S-495 | reverse complement strand
TGTAGAACGACACCTTGCCGTCCTTCACCGGCACCGTCACCTGGTTCGGAACCGTCCGGCCCGCGACCCAGTTCAGGGTGGAAGCGCCCGGCCGGTCCTGGCCGTGCGGGTAGACCGTGAGGTCGCCGTCCCGCGTCGGCTCGGTCGCCGTCACGGTCATCGTCACCGCGGTGACACCGGTCGCCGGGACCCCGGCCACCCCCGTGACCGCCAGGTCGAGCGTCCCCCCGGCCGGCACCGCCTGCGCGGACGGGACCCCGATCGCCGAGCGGGTGTCCAGCAGCCGCACCGGGCCCGCGGGCGTGTACGCACTGCCCACCCCGAGGAACTCCTGCGCGCCCCGGTCCCGAGTGCCGTGGCCGGTACCGGTGTTGGGCAGCGTCGGGTCGTCCACCGGGGTCCTGCCCTGGCGGTCGGTGGCGAGCATACCGGGGGCGTTCTCGTCGGCCGAGTCGATCAGGTGGTTGAGCGGCTCGTTCGGCCCCCGCCAGAAGGTCGTCGGCGACACGAAGTCGTGGGCGCCCTGACCGCTGGCCGCCGTGAACGACGGCTGGTCGGCGTACTCGGTGCCGGCCCACTTGTAGGGGGTGCCGCCGCTGCGCGAGTCGACGACGTTGTAGTCCGCCTTCGTCCCGGCGACGGCGCTCGCGGCGACCGTGATGCCGGTCGCCAGGTAACTCCAGGTGTCGCACGGCGAATCGATGTCGCGCCCCGCGTTGACCGCGTTGTTCTCCACCGTGGCCCCGACCGAGGCCCCGGTCAGCACGATGCCCGGGGAGCAGGACCCGAGGGTGCTGTTGCCGACCACCACGGTGTTCGGGGCGCTGTCGACCAGGACGGCCGCGTGGTCCTCGCCGGTGCTGGAGATGATGGAGTTCGTGCTGACGACGGTCCCGGTGGAGCCGCCGTCCACCGTGACCACCGGCCCCTGCGCGCCATGGACGCTGGCCCGGGCGTAACGGACCCGCTCGGAACCGCCGGTGACCCGCACACCGGTGCCGCCGGTGCCGCTGACCCCGGTGAACGAGACGTCCCGCGCCCCGTCGGCCAGCACCACCGGCCGGCCGGCGGCCGCCTCGACCTCCAGGTACTCGAACACGACGTAGCGGGCGCCCCGGACGGTGAGGCCGCCGCCGGGGTGGGCGGAGGAGCCGATCACGGCGCTGCCGCCGTAGCCCGGCTCGTACGGCGACGGACCGCGGAAGGTGATCGGCGCCCCGGCCGTACCGGAGCGGGTGATCGTCAGATCGGTCTCCTCGTACTCGCCCCTGGCGATCTCGACCGTCTGCCCCGGCCCGGCCACCGCCGCCGCGGCGGCCACGTGGCAGTACGGGACGGCCCGGGTGCCGGGGCCGCCGTCGGCGCAGCCGGCCGAGGTGATGTCGACGTAGAGCGTGGTGACGGCGGCCTGCGCGCCGCCCGCGCCGACGGCCGGCGGGCCGACCGTCCCGAGCAGTGTCGCGCCGACGACCAGCGCGGTGCGAAGTCTGGTGCGAAGTCCGGTGCGGATGCTGGTTCGGATGCTGTGCATGGAACTCCCCCTGACGGGCCCGGTGCCGTGTCCCGTCCTCCGGTCCCGGTCGGCCCCGGAGGACGCACGGATGATGCCACGGACGGCCGCCCCCGAACCACGGAGGCCCGCACTCCACCCGCACGCCCCAGCGCAGCGGCCCCGCCACCGAGCACGAGCGCTCGGTGGCGGGGCCGCGAGGTGGGGCGGGCCGGGTGGGACCGGTCAGTAGCGCTCGACGCCGTAGCGGTCGACCACGATGTGCACCGGCGCACCACTGGCGTTGTAGAAGGTGACCTGGTCGCTGCTCTGCTTCATCGGCACCACGACCTGGTTGGCGACGGTGTCGCCGGGCGCGAAGTTGAGGACGGACGTGTCGTTCGGGCTGCCCGCCGAGTACGCCTTGAGGTGCCCCTCGGCGCCCGGCTCGGTCACCGTGACGTTCAGGACCGCCGCGGCCGGGTAGCTGCCCCAGGCCGGGTAGACGGTGACGGAACCCCAGGCCGGAACGACAGCCGGCGTGCGGTACTGCGGGCGACCCCAGTACTCCCGGGTGTCCATGACCCGCGACGGACCGGAGGGGTAGAAGGCGACCCGGCCGTCGGCGCCGTAGCGGCCGGCCAGGTCGGCGACCAGGTGCACGGTCCCGCCGGAGTGGTTGTAGAACGACACCTTGCCGTCCTTCACCGGCACCGTCACC
>NZ_JZWY01001278.1:0-2238 GCF_000966955.1 Streptomyces sp. NRRL S-495 | reverse complement strand
CAAGACGGCCGGACAACCGTCCGCTGGGCCCGGGACGCTGCTTGCGGGGCGTCGTGTCAGCCTTGGTACCCGACCGCCCGCATGCCCCTGGCACGCGCAATCTCCGACGCCGTGTCGGACCCGAGGAGGTCGAGGACCTCGCGGGCACGGCCCGCGTGGACGGACGAAGCCAGGACACCCCCGCTGAAGACCGAGTTGATCCCGGTGTCGCCCGGCAGCGGACCGACGACGACGACGCCCGGCAGGTCCGTCAGCTCGCTGCGCTGCTGGAAGGCCAGGTCGGCCCGGCCGGACGAGAGCAGGCTGCCGGCAGGCACCCCCGCCGGTGCCTGGACGAGTCGGTCCGAGAGCGTGTCGGCAAGCCCCAGCCGGGTGATCAGTTCGATGAGAGCCGCCCCGCTGGGGCCGGTGGAGTACGCGACCCTCGTCGCGGAAAGGAGAGCGGCTCGCAGGTCGGATTCCGAGTCGAGCGCCGCAACCGGCGTTCCGTCCGGCACGGCCGCGACGACCTGGGAGATCCACAGCGGTCGCGCCGTGCCCCTCAAGAGGTGCCCTGCCTCCTCCAGCTCGGCCAGCGCTCCTTCGGCGAGGACGAGCAGGTCGGCCTCGGCACCCTCGCGCACCCGCCGTGCGACCTCGACCCCGCCGGCGGATTCGAAGCGCACCGGGATGCCGTGGGCCTGCCGGACGTGTTCGGAAAGGTCCGCCAGGACGGGCCGTGTCGCCATCGAGGACAGCCCGGAGATCTCTCGGTCCACATCGCCTCCTTGGGTCCGGCAGACGGTACGGCGCGCGCCACGGCGGCTCGACGCCGGTCTGCGAGACTGGCCGGATGAGCACACCCCGGAGCACGGCGGCCGGAAAGGTCCTTGAGGTCCTCTCGGCCTTCGACCGTGAGCACCCGTCGCAGACACTGTCGGAGATCGCTCAGCGTACGGGCTTGGCCTTGAGCACCGCGCACCGAGTGGTCACGGAGCTGGCGGGATGGGGAGCGCTCGAGCGCGCGGAGGACGGGTCGTGGCACATCGGGCTGCGCCTGTGGGAGATCGCCTCGGGGTGTCCCCGGACCCAGATCCTGCGCGATGCGGCGCTGCCGTTCATGCAGGACCTCTACGAGGCGACCCATGAGAACGTCCAGCTCGCGGTGCGCGAAGGCACGGAGCTGGTCTTCGTCGAACGGATCGCGGGGCATCGGTCGGTGGAGGTGGTCACGATGGTCGGGTCCCGGTTCCCCATCGGCTCCACCGGGATGGGGCGGGTGCTGCTGGCGCACGCGCCCCCGGAGATACAGGAGGAGGTCCTCGAATCTCCGCTCCGGGCCTGGACCCCGCACACCGTCACCGACCCGAAGGCGTTGCGGACGCAGCTGGACCGGATCCGCCGCGAGCAGCTCTTCGTCAGCGACCGGCAGCTCTCGGAACGCTCGGCCGCGGTGGCCGCGCCGGTGCGGATCGGCCGGGCCGGCCCGGTGAGCGCCGCCTTGGGGATCGTCATCGCGGCGCGCGGCGCGAGCCGTGCGCGGGGACTGCGTGAGCCGCTGCTGAGGGCTGCGCAGGGGATCTCCGACGAGCTCGGCAGGCGGGCCCGGACGGCGGCCTGACATTCGGGGAGGCTTCCGCCTGGCGGAAAGGAGGGCGACGGGGCGAGGGCGCGGATGCCAGCGTTCGGGGTGTTCGAAACCCCACCCCCGCTCAGGAGATGCCATGGCCGACGCCATCGTCGACACCGTTGCCTCGGCCCCAGTCGCTGTCGTCGGTGCCGGCCCAGCCGGCCTGATGCTGGCGCATCTGCTCGGGCGCGCCGGGGTCGAGACGATCGTGATCGACACCCGAACCCGGCACGAGATCGAGGCGACGCACCGGGCCGGCATCCTCGAAGCCGACGCGGCCCGGGACCTGGTCGAGACCGTCTCCGAGCGGATCCTGCTCGACGGTCACGAGCACGACGGCGTCGAGCTCCGCTTCGGCGGGCGTCCGTACCGCGTCGACTTCAAGAAGCTGGTCGGCGCGTCGGTGTGGCTCTACCCGCAGACCGACGTGTTCATCGACCTGGCCGACGCCCGGGAGCGCGACGGCGGCACGGTCCACTTCGGTGTCAGGGACACCGAGGTCCTCGACATCGCGACCGACGCTCCCCGGGTCCGCTGGACGGCGCCCGACGGGACCCGCCACGAAGTCCGAGCGCGGTACGTGGTCGGTGCGGACGGGTCGCGCAGCATGTGCCGCGACCTGGTGCCCG
>NZ_JZWY01001277.1:0-3946 GCF_000966955.1 Streptomyces sp. NRRL S-495 | reverse complement strand
CGGCCTGCTGTGGGCGGGCGAGCGGATCCGCGAGGACGTCCCCGACGCGTTCCGCTACGGCTGGTCGCTGACCGCGGCCTGGATCAAGGCCCTGGTCGTCATGGTCGGTGCCCTGCTCGTCGGGCTGTTCCTGAGGGCCGTCGTCATCGGCATCGCGGACGCCGCCGACTCGGCGTCGTCGGTGGAGGTCGACCGCCCGGACCTGCCCCGCCACACCGGCATCGTCGCCGCCGTCACCCAGCCGGTGCGCGCCTACCTCTTCGAGCACACGTCCGGTCTCCCGGTGTCGGGCGCCACCGCCTACGGGCTGTGGCTGGTCGCCGGGGCCTCGTTCCTGGGCTGGGCGTGGCTGTTCCGGGCGCTCGGCGCGCGGCTGGGCTGGCTCGCCTACGGCGCGGCCACCGTGGTGATGGTGTGGCAGGGCAGCCCAGCGGGCGGGCGTCCGGTCGCGGCCGGCATCGCAGTCCTCGCCTGGTGCGCGCTGTCGGTCCCGGCCCTGCGTGGCCTGCGGTTCCTCACCTTCAGCAGCCACAGCACCCACCACAGCAACCCCGAGATCAAGGTGGAGCCGAGGATCGAGGTCCAGGTCGCGCCGCCGGTCGTCGAGATGGTCGAGGTCACCGCGGTGGTCAAGCGGGAGGGCGACTGGGGCTGATCCGTCACCAGGTGCCCGGCCACCGGCCGGGCACCGCCGTGGAGGGCCGGACCAGGCGGATGCCGGACCTCTTCAGCGGTGCCCAGCGAAAAAGTTCGTGTCGTGCGTTGCAAAAGCGGCTCACGGTGCTTCAGCACCCACTAGAGTCTTCGTTGCTGAAGCTACGTATGTTCCGACAAAGAGAGAGTGGTGGGGAGGATGACCGAGATGGTCGCCGAGCCCAAGGTCAAGGGGATGACCGTCGTCGAGATCGCCGACGCAGCCGGCGTCAGCCCCTACTTGGTGAGCACGGTCACCCGGATCGCCAAGGTGCCGCGCCTCGGGAAGCGCTCCGGGCTCGACCCGGAAACGGGGGAGCGGGTGGTCGCGGCGATCCGCGCCGGTCTGCTCAACGAGCGCACCGCGCGCGCGGTTGCGGAGGACATCGACGGCACGATCGCGGCGAGTCGGGAGTTGATCGCGCTCCTGGAAGAAATGAAGGCGACGCAGGGGGAGCAGGCCGCATGAGGTAGCCGCAGACCTCCCCCAGACAGGCAAAAGCCCCGGTCTCATCCGCCAAGATTCGCCGGGGCCCCACCCGGTCCTGTAACAGGACCTTCAATGTCACTGAGAGGGTACCCAGTGGTTTGGGGTCCGCACCACACCGCAGCTACGAATGTCCTGATCATCACCTTCCTGAGTGTCTCCGTTCGGACTCCGTTCGGCGGTGAGCACCTGTGACCGCCCCCGCGCCGTCCTCCCGCGACACGTTCGACCGTTCGTCCTACGAGCGGGTCCTGAACGCCCTGGACGTCCTCGGCTGCGCGCCGACGACCCGGGGCAGCGACCACATCGACGCCCGGTGCCCGGCGACCGGCCACGAGGACCAGTCCGCGTCGTTCTCCGCCGACTGGCGTCCGCCGACCGGCGACAAGGCCGGCCGGATGCTGTTGAAGTGCCACACCGGGTGCGACTACACCGACCTGCTGGCCGGGCTCGGTCTCCAGGCCCGGGAGCTGTACGACGGCCGCTCGCCCAACTTCCAGAGCCGCTCGACGGCCTCCGTCCCGCGTCCCGCGAACCGCCGCTCTGCCGACACCGCCGCCGCGCCCGTCCCGAGCCGGTCCGCGCCTGCGCCGGGAACGGCGGAGCCGAAGCCTGCGGCCGACCACGCGCACGAGTACGTGGCGGAGGCCCGGCACGTCTACACCGACGTCCAGGGCACCGTCCTGGCCACGATCATCCGCCGCCGCTGCTCGACCGAGGGCTGCACCGAGAAGACCTTCGCCACGCACTACCCGGGCCGCAGGAAGCCGCAGGGCGCCACGCGGCTCGTCGACTGGCTGGGCCTGTACCGCCTGCCGGAGGTCGCGGCCGCCATCGCCGCGGGCGAGACCGTGTACGTCGTCGAGGGCGAGGGCGACGCCGACCGCCTCGCCGGCCTCGGCGTCGTGGCGACCTGCAACCCGACCGGCGCCGGGAAGTGGCGCGCCCTGCACACCGAGCAGCTCGCCGGCGCGCACGTCGTCGTGGTCGCCGACTTCGACGAGGCCGGGTACAGGCACGCCCTGCTGGTGAGCGGCGAGCTGGCCGAGGTCGCCGCCTCGGTGGCGGTGGTGCGCGGCGCGGTCGCGGCCCGCAAGGCCGACGTCTCCGACCACCTCGCCGCCGGCCACGCCCTGGACGCGCTCGTGCCGGTGCCCGCCGCCGACCTGGAGGCCGGCTGGCCGGGAGCGCGGCCCGCCCCCGCCGCGGCCGTCGAGGCCCCGCAGGCCCCCGCCGACACCCGGGAGCCGCAGGAGGACGACCCGGACGCCGACGACGCCGACCAGGCCCCACTGCCGGGCCGCCCGGTGCACGGCTCCGACGGCTGGCGCTTCGACCCGGCCGAGGGCGTCAACGGCGCGATCTGGAAGCGCCAGCGCGGCCCGAAGGGCTCCACGGTGTGGCGCAAGTCCCTGTACTGGTGCCCGAAGGTGACCGTGCGCCTGGTCGTCCTCGGCGAGGACGGCAAGGTCCGGGACCGCTACTACGAGGTCACGATCGGCGAGGACACCATCACCGTCGCCCTGTCCGACCTGCGGGCGGTCGACGGATGGAACACCTTCGCCGACGCGTCCGGCACCGGCACGAAGGCGATGCGCGAGGTCCTCGTCAACATCGTCGAACAGCAGGGCCTCGACCTGCCCAGGACCCTGGTCGTCAAGCGCACCGGCTGGCACGACATCCCCGGCTACGGCCGCACCTACGTCCACGCGGACGGCCGCACCGTGCCCGACGGCCGCCCCGTGCACGTCGACGGCGCCCGCGAGCGCATCCGCAAGGCCGCCACACCCCTCGCCCGCACCGCCACGACGCAGGAGTGCCGGCAGGCCGTCGAACAGATCGCCGTCCACGGCTGGGCCGGCCTGTTCGGCCTGGGCGCGGGAGCCCGCTCGCTCGGCTTCTCCCCGCGCCCGGTCCACGCGGGCCTGGCCTTCTTCGGCGAGCGCAACTCCGGCAAGACCTCCGTCGGGGCGCTCCTGCGCGGCCTGATGTTCACCAAGCGCCCCGAGGCGTTCCCCCCCGAGCCCACCCGCGCCTTCCACCACACCAAGACCAGCATCGAGATCGCCGTCGCCTTCGAGGCGGACTCCCCGCTGCTGATCGAGGACATGGCGCTCACCCTCGACTCCTCCCCGGCCGAGGTCCGCGAGGCCACCGACAAGCTCGAGATGCTCTTCCGCTCGGTCGGCAACGACGAGGAGATGCGCGGCCGCTCCACCCGCAAGCTCGGCCACCAGGAAGCCAACTACGTCCGCGGCATCCCCGTCGCCACCGCGCAGATGATGCCCCCCACCATGCAGGCGTCCCTCTACCGCCGCGCCGTGTGCATCCAGATGTCCGAGGAAGGCGGCCAGTGCGACTGGCGCTGGTACCGCGACACCGGCGGCGAACTGCTCCAAGTGCCGCTGCGCACCATCGGCGAGCTGATCGTCGACCACCTCTACGCCCAGGGCGACGAGGCGGCCGAGTACCTGGAGGACCTCGACGCCAAGGCGCTGATGATCCTCAAGCCCTACGTCAACAGGGCCCTACGTCAACAGGGCCCTGCCCGACTACGGCGGCCCGATGGAGGGCGTCATCAAGGCAGCCGGGGCCATGATGGCTGGCATCCTCCTGATCGCCGACGTGCTCGGCCTGGACGGAGAGGCCCTCGCCCACACCGTCTGCGAGCCGCTCGCCCAGTCCCTGGCCCAGCAGTCCGAGAAGATGGATGACCGCCACGCCGCCCAGGACGACCTGCCCACCGCCGTCGCCGCGGTCATCCGC
>NZ_JZWY01001276.1:0-2438 GCF_000966955.1 Streptomyces sp. NRRL S-495 | reverse complement strand
CCGTCGCCGCGGTCATCCGCAACGCCCTGCTGCGCAACAAGGCCCACGTCCGGGACGCCACCGGCACCGTCCGCCCGGCCGTCCCGCACGAGGTCGAGCAGGCCCAGGGCCTCGTCTACAAGGGAACGGACGACAACCGCCAGCCCGTCTGGGAGGGTCGCGGCTCCGCGTTCTACTGGTTCCCCGACCGCGGGCCCGCTCTCGGCGTGACGTCCGAGCACCTGCACGACCTGCTCCAGAACAGCACCGACGCCAAGGTCAAGGGAATGACCAGCCGCTCGCTGCCCGGTGCCCTGCTGCGGACAGGAATGACCTACCGAAACACCAACCAGGTCGGCCGGGAAGGTAGTTGGAGGATCAGTGTTCAGGGTCTGAAGCACCGGATGGTCCTCATCAAGCCCGAGTACCTGTGGGACCTCGGCGACGACGACACCCCGCCGCCGACCGGCGACGGCCCCGGCGACGACGGGCGCGACCCTGTTCGACAAGACCGGCACCGACTCCGGCCAGGAGCCGGCCGCCAGCACGCACGGGACCACCGAGACCGAGGACGAGGAGGCTGAAGTGCCCTTCCTGGAGACCGAGTTGCCGTGCGTGGAGTGCGGCAGGCCCACCCCCCGGCGGGAGACGGACGGCACCCCGCGCCACCTCAACGTCCCCGGCCTGTTCTCCTGCACCACCGGCATGGCACCGGCCGCGCCCGCGCCCGCCGCGAGCCCCCTCCCCGCGTCGACCGTCCCGGCCCAGCAGGCCNCAGCAGGCCCCCGCGCCCGCCGCACCCCCGGCCCCGGCCGCCCGGACGCAGCCCGCCCGACCCACCAACCCGGCCCGCACGGCGCCCGCCGCCGACCGGGACGAGCCCGCCGCCGCGGTGTACCCGGCCGGGCCGCTCGCGGTCCTGGAGGCCGCCGAGGACGGCACCCTGACCGGCCACCTGGTCGACGGCCGCACCCTCGCCTGCCCCGCCAGGTCCCTGCCCGCCATGGTCACCTGGGCACTGGGCGCCGGCCTGGGCCAGGCACGCCTCCACAAGTGGGGCACCGACGCCGACCCGATGATCGTGCTCACCGCCTCGGCCGCGACGAAGCTCGGCCTGCCGGACCAGCTGGAGGACCGCCGCCAGCTGCGCCTGCCCGAGGACCACAAGGTCGTCAAGGCGCTCACCAAGGCCGGCTGGCAGCTCACCCGCCGCGGCTTCTCCTCCTGGACCCGCGTCTACAAGCCGGTCAAGGACGGCGCCCGCCAGTGCGTCCAGATCGCCGTGATGCCCTGGGACGCGCTCGGCCCCTCCAACAGCTGGGCCGTCGACCCCGACACCGCCCCGGCCGACGTGGCCCGCATCCTGGGCACCTACGCCCAGCGGGTCATCGCCCCGCGCGGCTCGATGGGCACCAACGGCATCGAACTGCTCCTCCAGCTGCGCCCGCCCACCCGCGCGGTGTGGGACGAGGCCCAGCAGCGCTACGTCTCCGGGCCGGTGCCCGGCAGCTTCACCCGGGCCGTGCAGCCTGCGCCGCCGGACGCCCCGGAGGAGCACCCGCTCGCGCACGGCCGCAACGAGGACACGGACGCCATGCACGAGGAGGCCTGGAACTGGCACCGGCCCCTCACCCCGGAGGAGGAGACGCGGGGCTTCACCGTGGCGGTCGGCCTGGACACCAACACCTCGTTCTCCCGGGTGGAGTGGGACCCCAGGTTCCCGTGCCCGCTGACGGCCAACGGGCGGCCGCCGACGGGCCCGGCTTGGTACACCACCCAGACCCTGGCCTACGCGCTCGAACTCGGCCTCGCGGTCGAGCCTTCGGAGGCGTGGCTGCGCCGTCCGGCCGCCGCGGCATGGCTGGACCCGTGGCAGGAGCACCTGGCCCGCGCCTACAAGGACACGATGGCCGCGCTCGGAATCGTCCAGGGCATGGAGCCGGAGGCGTTCCTGGCGGCGATGGAGGCCTACAACCAGGGCGCCGGCGACCCGGTCGAGCGGCAGCTCGCCCGCTACGTGAAGCAGACGGTGAAGTCCGGCATCGGCAAGCTGCGCCAGTCCCCGGCCCGCTACATCGGCTACACGCCGGGCGAGCCGTGGCCGGAGCTGGAGCGGCTGTGGTGGCGCCCGGACGTGCGGGCCGCCGTCATCGCCACCGCCCGGGTCTCCCAGCACCGCAAGATGCTCAAGACCTTCGAGGCGACCGGGCTCGCGCCGCTGGTGCAAGCAGGAGGGCGTGCGCCCGCTCGCCTGGTACGCCGAGCGCCACGCCGAAGGCACCAACCCCGCCCGCTACATCGCCCCCCGCGCGAACGAGCGCGACACCGAAGGAGAGTGAGACCGATGGGCAAGATGACCGACGCCCTGGACGCCGCCGTGCGCGCCAAGCTCACCCCCAAGCAGGCCGAGATCCACAAGACCACCGCCGGCCGAACCCGATTCCTTCTGAAGCAGGAGG
>NZ_JZWY01001275.1:0-362 GCF_000966955.1 Streptomyces sp. NRRL S-495 | reverse complement strand
CAAGACGCTCCCGGCGGAATACGCCGAGCGCCTGCTGGAGGCGCAGGAGAACGGGGACGAGGCAGAGGCCCAGAAGGTGCTCGCCGAGTACCTCCAGGACGAGTACTTCCGCGAGGGCCGGGAGGGCAACGCCGGCGAGGTCGAGGTGTCGATCACCGACATCGACTTCATCGACGTGACCCTGCACTGACCACCCGCCACCTGCAGTCCCGGGACACCGTGACCGCGCAGTCCCGAGAGGAGGATGCCGTGCCGCACGAGCGGAGTGAGCAACTGCCGTGGTGGTCTGCCGGGCCGCCGCGATTTCAGTCTTCGTTCAGCTGGTTTGTGGTGGGGATGTCGGCCGGCCCCACCCTCAGCTC
>NZ_JZWY01001274.1:0-254 GCF_000966955.1 Streptomyces sp. NRRL S-495 | reverse complement strand
TGCGGCCGGGCACCCCTTCCCCGCGTCGACTACCGCTGCTGCGCCTCGGTTTGTTCGCGGATCGCGGCGGCAACGTCCAGCAGTGCGTACGCGACTGCGGCCAGGCCCTCGCCGATCGCGTCGGTCTGGCTCTCCTCACCATTCCGACCACCCGCGTCGCTGGCGTACGACGCAGCACGGTCTTCGTATCTCGACACTCGGTCCTCCCCTGGTGTTGATCGGTAACGTGCCGGAGCCTCCCCGGGGCCAGGCCA
>NZ_JZWY01001273.1:0-1820 GCF_000966955.1 Streptomyces sp. NRRL S-495 | reverse complement strand
GGACGCCTGAAGCCGCCCCGTCCGAACCCGGGAGCACAATCACCTGCCCGGCGGACCGGAGGCCACCGCCGAAATGCCGGGGTCAGCCGGGTTCCGCCGAGCCGGTGAGGCGGAGCTTGCGCTGCGCCCGCTGGTAGAAGGTGGTGCGGCCGAGCCGGACCACGCGGGCGGCGGCGGGCAGCATGGTCACCTCGACGACGTCGCCCGGCGCGACATGGCCGACCAGGCGGCCGTCCGCCTCGACCGCGAGGTCCCCGCTGTGCGGCAGGACCTCCAGGTCGAGCCGCTCACCGCTGGAGAGGAAGACCGAGCGGTTGAACGTGGCGTGCGGTGCCACCGGGGTGATCAGCAGCCCCTCCGCGTTGGGGGAGACGATCGGGCCGCCCGCGGAGAAGCTGTACGCGGTGGAGCCGGTCGGCGTGGCGGTGACGATCGCGTCGGCGGTGTAGGCCACGAAGGGCTGGCCCTGGACCCGCACGGCGACGGCTGCGGACCGGTGCCCCGGGCTGCGCAGCAGCACGATGTCGTTGAGCGCCGTCTCCTCGACGGTCCCGAAGCGCGCGTGCACCCCGGAGCGCACCTCGACGGTGAAGCGGTGGGCGTCGATGGCGTCCAGCGCGGCGGGGAGCTCCGGGATGTCGACCTCGGCGAGGAAGCCCAGCCGCCCGACGTTGACGCCGAGGACCGGCGCGTGGCCCTTGGCCGCGAGCCGCATGGTGCGCAGCATGGTGCCGTCCCCGCCCAGGCTGATCAGCAGATCGGCGCTGCTGGTCATCTCCTCGGCCCCCACCGGGATGGCCTCGCAGCCGATCCGGGACACCTCCGCCGCCAGCCCGAGCACCTTGGTGCCCCGGGACCGGCTCCAGCGGACCACGGTCTCCACGGTGGGTGCGCTGGTGCGCTCGGGATGGAGGACCAGGCCCACCGTGCCGATGAATCCCATCCGGGTCACCTCGATGTCGGCCGGGGGAGTGCTGCTCCCCTCCAGTCACGCACAGCCGTGCGGGTGCTTCAAGCCCGGGCGCCGCCGGTCGCGGAACCTCCGTCGGAGTCGGATGGTTGGTAGTCGGACGAGGACGTCCGACGGCTCCGGCCCCGATCGGGAGGTATGTCCGATGGACGACGACCAGCAGGACCAGGGGATCGACCCGTCCGTGCCGCCGAGCGGGGACGGCTGCGTGGAGTGCCTGGCGGGCGACGGGCCGGGCTGGTGGCTGCACCTGCGGCGGTGCGCCGCGTGCGGGCACATCGGTTGCTGCGACTCCTCGCCCTCGCAGCACGGCACCCGGCACGCCCGGGCGGCGGGCCACCCGTTCCTGGCCAGCTTCGAGCCGGGGGAGGAGTGGTTCTGGAACATCGAGACCGAGCAGTACTACGAGGGGCCGGAACTGGCGGCCCCGGCGGCGCACCCGCTCACCCAGCCGACCCCCGGCCCGCTGGGCAAGGTCCCGGCCGACTGGCAGTCGCACCTGCACTGAGCCGCCGGTGCTGATCCGCCCGTGCACTGATCCGCCCGTGCACTGGCCCGCCCGTGCACTGGCCCGCCCGGCTCAGGGCGGCGGAGCCGACCGTCCGGGGTCCGTGATGCCGCCCGGGCAGGCCAGCCGGTCGACGTCCCAGCCGGCCCGGACGGCACCGGCCCGGTACGCGGCCTCGTAGAAGGCGAGCACGGCCGCCCTCGGGTCGGCCTCCGCGCGGGCCTCCGCGTAGCCCAGGACGGCCAGGTGGCTGCCGCCGGCCTCGACCCACCGCGCGGCGGCGGGCGTCAGCGGGTCCCCGGCCAGTTGCTCCGGCTCGGGGGCCGTGTAGGAGTAGAAGGC
>NZ_JZWY01001272.1:0-2335 GCF_000966955.1 Streptomyces sp. NRRL S-495 | reverse complement strand
GTNTAGGAGTAGAAGGCCGGCTCGCCCAGGTCGGCGTCGCCGAACCAGAAGCCGAAGCTGATCAGCTCCCGGGAGTACGCCTCGCGGGTCACCGGGTCCGCCGGCGTCGGCCGGTCGAGGGCGCGTCCGGAGAACCGGGTGTGCGCCAGGTCGAAGGAGTGCCAGAAGAAGTGGACGGGGCTGGCCTTGCCCGAGAAGCGCGCCGAGAACTCCTCCAGCACCAGCGCGACCTGGCCGAGCACCTGCCAGGCGCGGTTGGCCAGGACCGGATCGTACGTCGCGTGCTCGACGTCCTCGGCGAACGGCCGGTCGGTGTCGGGCAGCCGGTAGGGCCGGGGGAACGGCAGCTCGACCCGGATGCCCAGCGCGGCCAGCGTCTCCAGGGTCTGCCGGTGGAACGAGGCGACGGAGTGGCCGGGCAACGGGAAGGACGCCGTCCTGCCGTCCGCCACGGTGACGACCAGCCGGTGGTCGACGAGGTCGAGGTCGACGGTGAAGACCGGATTGCCGTCGACCAGTCCCATCGGCCGGGTGGTGAGCCCGCGCCCGGTGAGGTGGAAGGGCACGTTCCACCAGTGGTTGCGCCGCACGCTCGCCCCGAGCCGGATCTTGCCGACGATCTGGGTGAAGCGGTGCAGCGTCTCCTTCGTGTCCCGCCACTCGTCGAGCGGTATCGGTGGGAAGAGCTCCATCGGGTGTCCTCCTGCCCGTCGGCCGCACTTCCATGATGACCACGCCGGCCCGGAACCGCAGACGGGCGGAACCGGTGGCCCCGGCGGCCCCGGCGGACCCGGTGGACCGGCCGTGCGCCGGGCCGGGTTTGTCGTAGGGCCTCCGTACAGTCGTGGTCACACGTGACGACATCCCGGCGGGAGCGGAGCCTGATGGTGGACAACCGGCGCACGGTCGAGGTCGAGGTCGAGGGCGCGGAGCTGGCGGCCGAACTGCACGGCGATCCCGCCGATCCCGCGATCCTGCTGATCCACGGCGCGGGACACTGCCGGCTCAACTGGCCCGACGGCTTCGTCCGCCGACTGGTCGAGGGCGGCCGGTGCGTCGTCCGCTACGACGCCCGGGACGCGGGCACCTCGACGACCTTCCCGGTCGGCGCGCCGCCGTACGCGCTGCCCGACCTGGCCGAGGACGCGGCGGCCGTGATCGACGCCCTCGGGCTGGGGCGTGCCCATGTGCTCGGCATGTCCCAGGGCGCGGCGGTCGGCCAGCTCCTGGCACTCGGCCACCCCGACCGGGTGGCCACCCTCACCCTCGCCTCCGCCACGCCCGGCATCCCCGGGGAGGAGCAGCCGGACCTGCCGCCCGTGTCGGAGCGGCTCGCCGCCTTCTTCGCGCAGGTCGAGCAGGACGCGAAGAACGAGCAGGACGCGCAGGTCGAGCAGGACGCCGCCGCCGGGGCCGGTGGTGCGGCCGACCCGTCCGGCCGGGAGGCCGTCGTCGAGTCGATCGTCGAGGGCGAGCGCCCGTTCGCCGCCGCCTCGCGCCCGTTCGACGAGGACGGGGTGCGGCGGCTGGCCGCCCGGATCGTCGACCACGCGCGCGACATCGCGGCCCAGTCCACCAACCCCTACCTGCTCGACGCCGGCCCCCCGTGGCGCGCGCGGCTCGGCACGATCACCGCGCCGACCCTGGTGCTGCACGGCGAGGAGGACCCGCTGTTCCCGCCGGAGCACGGGCGCGCCCTGGCCGCCGAGATTCCCGGCGCCCGCTTCCTCGCCCTGCCGGGCACCGGCCACGAGGTCTTCCCCGAGCACACCTGGGACACCGTCGTCCCGGCCGTCCTCGCCCACACCGCGAACCGGGACGACCCGCCCCGCCCGGCCTGAGTAAGGTGATCGTTCCGACCGGTCCGGTGCCAGGGGTGGCACCGGACCGAACCGCAGGTCGGACACGGGGGAGAGGGAACGGATGGGCGAGCCGCTCGGCTTCGGGATACTCGGGCCGCTCGCGGTCACGGCGGGCGGGGAACCGGTGACGATCGCCGGGGCCAGGCAGCGCACCGTCCTGGCCCTGCTCCTGCTGGAACCGGGCCGCATCGTCGCCACCGACACGCTGGTGGACGTGATTTGGGACGGCGCTCCGCCGGCCAGTGCACGGACCCAGGTGGCGATCGTCGTGGCCGGGCTGCGCAAATCGCTCGGCCGTACGGGCACCGAGGGCGGGGAGGGCGGGGACCAGGCGGTCATCGTCACCGCCCACCCCGGCTACCGGCTGCGCACCGAGGGGCACAGCGTGGACAGTGCCGTTTTCACCGCGCTCGTCGCCGAGGCGGAGGCCGCGGTCCGCGCGGGCCGGCCGACGGAGGCGGAGCACGCCTACA
>NZ_JZWY01001271.1:0-2343 GCF_000966955.1 Streptomyces sp. NRRL S-495 | reverse complement strand
GACGCCGCCGGCCAGCGCGAGGTCCGACTCGCCTGAGCGCAGCGACTGGGCGGCCAGGTGCAGCGCCACCAGCGAGGAGGAGCAGGCCGTGTTGACCGTGACGGCCGGGCCCTCGAAACCGAAGGTGTAGGAGATCCGGCCGGAGGCCACGCTGTCCAGGCCGCCGATGCCCAGGTAGCCCTCCAACTCACCAGGAGCGTCGTGGAGTCGGGGCGTGTAGTCGGTCCCGGCCAGGCCCGCGAAGACCGCCGTCCGGCTGCCGCGCAGCGCGGTCGGGTCGATGCCGGCCCGCTCGAACGCCTCCCAGGCGGTTTCGAGCAGCAGCCGGTGCTGCGGGTCGGTGGCGAGGGCCTCGCGCGGCGAGATGCCGAAGAACTCGGCGTCGAACTCGGCGGTGGTGTCCAGGAATCCGCCGTGCCGGGTGTAGGAGGTGCCGGGGTGGTCCGGGTCCGGGTCGTAGAGGGCTTCGAGGTCCCAGCCCCGGTCGGCGGGGAACTCGGTGATGGCGTCGCCGCCGTCGGTCACCAGCTGCCAGAGGTCCTCGGGCGAGGCGACGCCGCCGGGCAGGCGGCAGGCCATGCCGACGATCGCGATCGGTTCGCGCTTCGCCCGCTCCACCTCCTCGAGCCGACGGTTGGCCTGGCGCGCGTCGGCCAGGGCGCGCTTCAGATAGTCGCGGAGCTTCTGGTCGTTGGACATCGGTGCCTCTCGCAGGTGCGGTCGTACGGGTGGTGGCGGGGTCGGGGGTTCGAGCCCGGCGGCCGCCGCGAGGGGCGGCCGCCGGGGAAGACGAACGGCAGAGGGGTCAGGCGGACGGGGAGGCGTCAGGCGGACGGGGAGGCGTCGCGGTCCATCAGGGCGAAGAGTTCCTCGTCGGTGGCGTTCTCCAGGTCCAGCTCGTCGAGGTCCCCATGACCCTCCGCGCCGGAGCCGTCCGCCCCGTCGAAGTCGCCGGTGTCCCAGCGGTCCACCAGCGCCTTCAGTCGGGCGAGCACCGAGGCGCGCTCCCCCTCGGGCCCCGCCGGTCCGGCGAGGGACCGCTCCAGGGCGGCCAGGGCCGCTCCCGGGTCGAGCTCCGCGCCCTCCGCGCCCCCTGCGCTGTCCGGGAGTTCGCTGAGCAGCTGGGCGGCGACGGCGGCCGGGGTCGGGTGGTCGAAGACCAGCGTCGCGGGCAGCTCCAGGCCGGTGCCGGCGCCGATGCGGTTGCGCAGTTCGACGGCGGTGAGCGAGGTCAGGCCCAGTTCGCGGAAGGCCCGGTCGGCGGCGACGGCGGCGATGCCGGCGTGGCCGAGCACGGCCGCGGCCTCCCGGCGGACCAGGTCGAGCAGCACCGCCTCCCGCGCCTCCGGACCCTCCGCGCCCTCCAGCCTGAGCAGCCAGGGCGCGGGCCCGGCGGCCGCGCCGTCGGTGCCGGCCGCGGCGGCCACGGAGCCGGCCACGGTCGTGTTGGTGACGGTCGCGTCCAGCCAGTAGCGCTGCCGCCGGAACGGGTAGGTGGGCAGTGCCACCGGTCGCGGACCGGTCCCGGCGAAGACCGCCGACCAGTCGAACGCCACGCCCCGCACCCAGAGTTCGGCGGCGGAGAGCAGGAACCGCTCCGGCCCGCCGTGGTCGCGGCGGAGCGTGCCCGCCACCACCGAGCGCTTTCCGGCGCCGACGGACGCCAGGGTGTCCTCGATCGGCACGGTCAGCACGCCGTGCGGCGACACCTCGACGAACACGGTGTGGCCGTCCTCGGTGAGGCGCCGGGTGGCCTCCTCGAAGCGGACCGTCTCGCGCAGGTTGGTCACCCAGTACTCGGCGTCCAGCCCCGCCGTGTCGAACCAGTCGCCGGTGACGGTGGACAGCAGCGGTACGGTGCCCGTACGCGGCCGGACCGGGGCCAGCAGCTCCACCAACTCCGCCCGCAGACCGTCCACCTGGGGAGAGTGCGAGGCGTAGTCGACCGGGATGGTGCGGGCCCGGACGCCCTCCGCCCGGTAGGCGTCGACCAGTTCGGCCAGCGCCGCCGGCTCGCCGGAGACCACGGTCGCCGCCGGGCCGTTGACCACGGCTATCGAGAGCAGGTCGGCCCGGTCGGCGATCCGCTCGGCCACCTCGGCGGCGGGCAGGGCGACCGAGGCCATGCCGCCGGCGCCGGCCAGGGCGAGGATGGCCCGGCTGCGCAGGGCCACCACCCGGGCGCCGTCGGCGAGCGAGAGCCCGCCCGCGACCACGGCGGCCGCGATCTCGCCCTGGCTGTGGCCGACCACCGCGTCCGGCCGCACCCCGTGCGCCCGCCACAGCTCGGCCAGCGAGACCATCACCGCCCACAGCACCGGCTGGACGACGTCCACCCGGTCC
>NZ_JZWY01001270.1:0-709 GCF_000966955.1 Streptomyces sp. NRRL S-495 | reverse complement strand
AGGCCGGGGGCGCCGGGGGCGCCGCGCAGGACGTCCGGCAGCGACCAGTCGGTGTGCGGGGCCAGGGCGGCCGCGCACTCCTCGATCCTGGCGGCGAACACCGGTGCGGTGTCGAGGAGTTCGACGGCCATCCCGGCCCACTGCGAGCCCTGGCCGGGGAACACGAACACCGTGCGGCCGCTGACGTCGGCGGTGCCGGTGACCAGTGCGGCGGCCGGGTCCCCGGCGGCGAGCGCCCGCAGGGCCTCCGGGTCGCCGACGGCGACGGCCCGTTCCTCCAGCGCGCCGCGGGTGGTGGCCAGGGCGTGCGCGACATCGAGGTTCCGGCCGTCGGGCGCCGGGAGCAGCTCCGCCACCTGGGCGGCCTGGGCGAGCAGGGCGGCCGGGGTGCGGGCGGAGACGAGGTAGGGCAGCGGGCCGGGCGCGGCGGCGGCGTCGACGGGGTCAGCGGCGACGGGCACCGGGTCCGGGGCCTGCTCGATGATCACGTGTGCGTTGGTGCCGGACACCCCGAAGGAGGAGACGGCCGCGCGGCGCGGCCGCCCGAGCTCCGGCCAGTCCCGCTGCTCGGTGAGCAGTTCGACGGCGCCCGCCGACCAGTCCACGTACGGCGAGGGCTCGTCCACGTGCAGGGTGCGGGGCAGCACCCCGTGCCGGATCGCCTGGACCATCTTGATCACGCCCGCCGCGCCGGCCGCGGCCTGGGTGT
>NZ_JZWY01001269.1:0-265 GCF_000966955.1 Streptomyces sp. NRRL S-495 | reverse complement strand
AGCCAGAGCGGCTGTTCGGCCGGCCGCTGCTGCCCGTAGGTGGCGATCACGGCCTGCGCCTCGATCGGGTCGCCGAGGGTGGTGCCGGTGCCGTGGCCCTCGACGGCGTCCACGTCGGCCGCGCCGAGCCCGGCCCGCTCCAGCGCCGCCCGGATCACCCGCTGCTGGGCAGGGCCGCTGGGCGCGGTCAGGCCGTTGGAGGCGCCGTCCTGGTTGACCGCGCTGCCGCGGACCACCGCGAGCACCGGGTGGCCGTTGCGGCGGG
>NZ_JZWY01001268.1:0-1196 GCF_000966955.1 Streptomyces sp. NRRL S-495 | reverse complement strand
GCGGCCAGGTGCAGCGCGACCAGCGAGGAGGAGCAGGCGGTGTCCACGGTGACGGCCGGGCCCTCGAAGCCGAAGGAGTAGGAGATCCGGCCGGAGGCCACGCTGCCGGCGGTGCCGTTGCCGAGCCAGCCCTCCAGTTCGGCCGGCACCTCGCGGACCCGGGGCGCGTAGTCGTGGTACATCACGCCCGCGAAGACGCCGGTCCGGCTGCCGCGCAGGGCGGTCGGGTCGATGCCCGCGCTCTCCAGGGCCTCCCAGGTGGTCTCCAGCAGCAGCCGCTGCTGCGGGTCGGTGGCGATCGCCTCGCGGGGCGAGATGCCGAAGAACTCGGCGTCGAACTCGGCCGGCCGGTCGAGGAATCCGCCGTGCCGGGTGTAGGAGGTGCCGGGCTTGTCGGGGTCCGGGTCGTAGAGGTTGTCGAGGTCCCAGCCGCGGTCGTCCGGGAAGTCGGTGACGGCGTCCCGGCCCTCGCTCACCAGCCGCCACAGGTCGTCCGGGGTGGCCACGCCGCCGGGCAGGCGGCAGGCCATGCCGACGATGACGACCGGGTCGTCCTCGACGGCGGGCCGGACCGGGGCGGGGGTGCTCGCCACGGGCGCCGGGGCGGCGGTGGCGCCGAGGAGTTCGGTGCGCAGGTGCTCGGCGAGGGCGGTCGGGTTGGGGTGGTCGAAGACCAGGGTGGCCGACAGGCGCAGGCCGGTGGCGGCCGCGACCCGGTTGCGCAGCTCGACGGCGGACAGCGAGTCCACGCCGATGCTGGTGAACGACCGCTGGGCGCCGACCGCTTCGGCCTCGGTGCCGAGCACGGCGGACACCTCGGCGCGGACCAGCCGGAGCAGCTCCGCCTGCCGCTCGGCGTCGTCGGGCAGGGCGGCGAGCCGCTGGGCGAGGGCGCCCCGGCCGTCCCTTCCGGGGGTGGCGGCGGCGGTGCCGTGGGGTGCGACGCCGGCCGTGCGCCGGGTGGGCCGGACCAGGCCGCGCAGCAGCGGCGGCACCTCGTGCTGGGTCCGGTCCTGCTGCGTCCGCACGGCGGCGAGGTCGAGCGGGGCGGGCACCAGGGCCGCCCGGTCGCCCAGCCGCTGGGTGGCGTCGAACAGTCGCACGCCCTCGGCGGAGCCGATCGGCCGGATGCCGAAGCGGGCCAACCGGGCGTGGTCGGTGGCACTGAGGTGTTCGGTGATGCCGCTGGCCTCGGC
>NZ_JZWY01001267.1:0-2371 GCF_000966955.1 Streptomyces sp. NRRL S-495 | reverse complement strand
GTCCATGACCACGGAGCACGCCGCCGACTTCCACGCCGACATCGCCGGCATGGAGCTGGGGCCGGTCCGCATGGCGTCGTTCGCCTACTCGCCGATCGTGGCGCGGCGCTCGGCGGCACACGTCCGGCAGGGCGATCCCGAGGACTACCAGCTGACCCTGGTGTCGGGAGGCTCCTTCCGGCTCTCCCACCTGGGCCGGGACGAGCTGATCGCCGGGGACATGGTGCTGGCCGACACCTCGCGTCCGATGGCGACCGAGTGCGTCGGCGCCGACGGACCGGTCCGGGCCCTGGTGCTCCAGGTCCCCAGGGCCGCGGTGCCGCTGCGCCCCGACCGGGTGGACCGGCTGCTCGCCCGGCGCATCCCGGCCCGGCGGGGCAGCGGGGCGATCCTCTCCGACTTCCTGAACACCCTTGTCCGCCAGGCGCCGCACTGCGCGGAGGACGAGCTGGCCGGTCTCGGACCGGTGGTGCTCGATCTGGTCGGCGCCTGCCTGGCCCACCAGCTGGGAGCCCTGGACGAGGCGCCGGTCGACGCCCGCGCCAGGCTGACGCTGGAACGCGTCCTCGCGTTCATCGAGCACAACCTCGGCGATCCGGACCTCACACCCCGGCTGATAGCCGAGCGTCACCACCTGTCCCTGCGCGCCCTCTACGCGCTCTTCGAGGACCGGCCCGAGAGCGTCGCGGCCACCGTTCGCCGCCGCCGGCTGGAGCGGTCCCATGCCGACCTCGCCCGCCGGGACCTCGGCGACCTCGGGGACCTCGGCGACCGGTCCGTCCAGGCCGTCGCCGCCCGTTGGGGCTTCTCCAGCCACGCAGCCTTCAGCCGTGCCTTCCGCGAGCGGTACGGCATCACCCCGAGCGAGCACCGGGCCGGGGTCGAGGCCGAGGCCGCGGACAGGGCGGGGGCCGGTGCGGACGGTCAGGCGGTGGGGGTGGGCCAGGGGACGTCGGTGGCGACCGGAGCGGCGTAGTCGACGCCCGGCACGGCGAAGCCGTAGAGGCGCTGGACCTCGGCGCGGAACCAGTCGAGGTCGGCGAGCCCGGTGACGGTGTCCGTGGTGGCGGCCTGGACGGCGTCGGCGAGTTCCCAGCCGTCCAGCCGGACCCGGCCCTCCTCGTCGAGGGCGAGCGGGGCGGCGCCGGTGAGCTGGTCCCACAGGGCGGCGAGCTGGTGGACCGGCGGGACCATGCTCTCGCCGAGGACGCCGCGCAGCAGGCCGGTGTAGAGGGCGATGCCGGGGACGGCGGTGGAGGACTGGGTGACGGCGGCGCCGTTGACGGAGGTGACGGCCCGTCCGCCCAGCTCCCGGCCGAGGCGCTCGTCCAGGGCCCGGGCGGTGGCCTCCAGGTGCACCTTGGCCGCGCCGATGGTGCCCTTGCGGTAGATCGCCTCGGTCAGCGGGGAGCCGATGTACGAGAGCGCGGCCGTGGTGAAGCCCTCGGCGAGCAGGCCCCGGCCGGCCAGGTGGTCGATCCAGCGCGCCCAGTCCGCGCCGCCCATCACGGCCACCGTCTGCTCGATGTCGTCGCCCTCGGCCGGGGCGGTCTCGACCTCGCGGACCTCCGCGGCGCCCTCGTCGTCGAACACCAGCGTGCTGGTGCGGCTCGCCCCGCCGATCGGCTTCAGCACGGAGGCGTAGGTGGCACCGGTCCCGGGGTCGGTGCGGCGGGGTGCGGCCACCGAGTAGACCAGGTGGTCCAGCCGGCCGCCGAAGCGCTGCTGGAGGAGCTCGGCGACCTGGTCCTTCATCGGGTCGGAGAAGGCGTCGCCGTTCAGGAAGACCAGGTCCCGTCCGGCCGCGCGGGCGAGTTCGGCGGTGGCGGCGGTGCGGTACCAGCCCGCCGTGGCGGTGCGGCGCTCGGTCGGGGCCTTCTCGAAGGACACCGCGATCCCGCGGACACCGGCCCGCTTGAGCCCGGCGACGGTGGCGGCCAGGCCGTACCCGGCGGAGGAGCCGATGACCAGGGCGACCGGCCCGTCACCGTCGGGCACCCGGGCCGGGGCGGGGCAGGCTTCCCACATGTCGGCCACCAGCCGGTGGCAGCCCGCCGGGTGGGCGTCGAGGAAGAGGAAGCCCCGGTTGCGGGGAGTGATGACGCGCGGGGTCATGGTGGTACGTCCTGGAGGTCGGCCGGGGTCGGCGGGAACGAGGTGCGGCGTCCGGTGGGCCGCCGTGTGCTGCCAGTCTGCGGCGGCGGGGGCACGGACGTGGGCGGCGTCCGGGCACAACGATCATGAGCGGATCTTGGAGAGGTTGCACCAAGGGCGGCCGGCGCAGCGCGGCCCGACGGACGGCGGGGGCCGGGTGGCGGGGGTCGAACGGCGGGTGGGAATCCGGCCGGTGGCTCATTGTCATGTGCAAATT
>NZ_JZWY01001266.1:0-563 GCF_000966955.1 Streptomyces sp. NRRL S-495 | reverse complement strand
GTCCTGGTTCGTGGCGGAACCACGCACCACCGCCAGCACCGGATGCCCGTTGCGCCGCGCGTCCGACAGCCGCTCCAGCAGCAGGACGCCGACGCCCTCGGACCAGCCGGTCCCGTCCGCGTCGGCCCCGAACGCCTTGCAACGGCCGTCGGCCGACAACGCGCGCTGGCGGCTGAACGCCACGAACGCGTCGGGGGTCGCCATCACCGACACCCCGCCGGCCAGGGCCAGGGTGCAGTCGCCCGCCCGCAGGGCCCGGATCGCCAGGTGCAGGGCGACCAGGGAGGAGGAGCAGGCCGTGTCCACGGTCACCGCGGGCCCTTCCAGGCCCAGGGTGTAGGCGATCCGGCCGGAGACCACACTGCTCGCCGTCCCGGTGTCCAGCAGGCCCTGGACCTCGGGGAGGTGGCGCGAGCCCGCGCCGTAACCGTTGCCGATCGCCCCGAGGAAGACACCCGTGCCGGTGCGCCGCAGTGTGCGGGGGTCGATGGCGGCCCGCTCGACCGCCTCCCAGGCGGTCTCCAGTGCCAGCCGCTGCTGCGGGTCCGTCGCCAGGGCCTCGC
>NZ_JZWY01001265.1:0-2199 GCF_000966955.1 Streptomyces sp. NRRL S-495 | reverse complement strand
TGCCGGGTGTAGGAGGTACCGGGCCGCTCGGGGTCCGGGTCGTACAGGCCCTCCAGGTCCCAGCCGCGGTTGACCGGCCAGGTGGAGACCGCGTCGGCACCCCGGGAGACCAGGTCCCACAGCAGTTCGGGCGTGTCGACGCCGCCGGGGTAGCGGCAGGCCATCGAGACGATGGCGATCGGTTCGTGGCGGGCCTGCTCGGCCTCGCGCAGCTGCCTCCGGGCGTCACCGAGGTCCGCGGTGGCGCGCCTGAGGTACTCGAGCAGCTTCTTGTCGTCGGACATCAGGGCCAGCTCTCTCTCAGGCGTTTCCGAAGTCGTTGTCGATCAGGGCGAACAGCTCGTCCGCTGTCGCCGTTTCCGTCGCCGCGGCCAGGTCGTCCAGCGGTCCGGGCGGCAGTGCCCCGCCGCCCGGTGCGCCGGCGCGCCGGCCCCAGCCGCGCAGCAGTTCGTCCAGTCGTTCGCCGACCCCGTCGGTGTCGGCCGCTCCGGGCGGGACGGCCGCGAGCAGCGCGGCCAGCCGGTCCAGCTCGGCCAGCAGCAGCGACGGCGGTTCGGGCGCGGCGGACAGCTCCGCGTCCAGGTACTCCGCGAGCGCCTCGGGCGTCGGGTGGTCGAAGACGACCGTCGGCGGGACGGTCAGCCCGGTGGCCTCGCACAGCGCGTTCCTGAACCGCACCGCGAGCATCGAGTCGAAGCCGACCTCGGAGAAGGAGCGATCCGGGCGCACCGGACCGGCTCCGGGATGGCCGAGGACCGCGGCGGCGTGCCGGGCGACCAGGTCGAGCACCGCCTGACGGCGTGCCCGCCGGTCCAGCGGGGCCAGCCGGGCGGCCAGCCGTTCCGCGGGGGCACCGTCGTCGTCGCCCGCGGCCCGCGCGGTCCCCTCGGCCGGTACCGAGGTCGTGACCGAGGTGACGGCCGCGGCGGCCGTCCGGCCCGGTGTGGGCAGCCAGTACCGGTCGCGCTGGAAGGGGTACGTCGGCAGCAGGAGTGCTGCCGGGCCGCCCGGCCCGGGGTCCCCCGTCCAGGGCGACCAGTCCACCGGACCGCCGCCGGCCGCCCACGCCTCGGTCAGTGAGGCCAGCAGCCGGTCCCGGCCACCGTCGCCGCGCCGCAGCGTGCCGACCGCCGACACCTCCCGCCCGGCCTCAGCGGCCACCGCCTCGATCCCGGCGAGCAGCACCGGATGCGGGCTGACCTCGACGGCCAGGGTGTGACCCGCGTCCAGCAGGGCGCGGGTCGCGCCGACGAAGTCGACCGGCTCGCGCAGGTTGCGGTACCAGTAGGCGGCGTCGAGCGACTCCCCGGCGACGGGTTTGCCGGTCACCGTCGAGTAGATCGGGACGGCCGAGGCGCGGGGGCGTATCCCGGTGAGGGCTTCGCGCAGGTCCTCCTCGATCTCGGCGACCTGGGCCGAGTGGGCCGCGTAGTCCACCGGGATCGTCCTGGCCCGGACGCCTTCCCGCTCACAGGCCGCGAGCAGCGCGGCCAGCTCCTGGGGCTCCCCGGCGACGACCACGGCTCCGGGGCCGTTCTCCGCGGCCACGCAGACGCGTCCGCCGACGGGCAGCAGACTCGTGGTCCGCTCGGCGGAGGCGGCGACCGACACCATGCCGCCGCGTCCGGCCAGCCTCAGCAGCGCCCGGCTGCGCAGGGCCACCACGAGGGCCGCGTCGTCGAGCGACAGCGCTCCGGCGACGCAGGCGGCGGCGATCTCGCCCTGGCTGTGTCCGACGACCGCGTCCGGGGTGACCCCGGTGGCGCGCCAGTGCGCGGCCAGCGCGACCATCACGGCGAAGAGCACCGGCTGGACGACGTCCACACGGTCGAGCGTCGGTGCGCCGGGGGCACCGCGCAGCACCCCGGTCAGGGACCAGTCGGTGTGCGGGGCGAGCGCCCGTTCGCAGGCGTCGACGGCGGCGGCGAACGCCGCGGAGGTGTCGAGCGCCGCCACGGCCATGCCGGCCCACTGCGAGCCCTGGCCGGGGAAGACGAAGACCGTACGGCCGCCGCGCGCCCGGTCCTGCACGGCGTCGGGCGCGGGCTCTCCCGCCGCGAGGGCGTCCAACCAGCCGAGGAGCGCGTCGCGGTCGCGGCCGGTGGCGGCCGCCCGGAACGCCAGGGCCGGGCGGGTGGTGGCGAGCGCGCGGGCCGGGCCGGCGGCACCCCCGTCGGGGTCGGCCCGCAGGTGCTCGCC
>NZ_JZWY01001264.1:0-370 GCF_000966955.1 Streptomyces sp. NRRL S-495 | reverse complement strand
CCGCAGGTGCTCGCCCAGTCGGCGCGCCTGGCGGCGCAGGGCCGCAGGGGTCGTGGCGGAGAGCAGCCACGGGACGGTGGCCCCGGTGTCCTCGGACGGTTCGCCGTAGGTGCCTTCGGGCAGCGGGGCCTCGTCGGGGGCGGCTGCCTCCTCCAGAACGGCGTGGGCGTTGGTGCCGCTCATGCCGAACGCGGAGACGCCGGCCCGGCGCGGCCGGTCCCCGTCCGGAGTGTCCCAGGGGCGGGCCTCGGCGAGCAGCCGGACCGCGCCGGCCGACCAGTCCACCCGGCTGGACGCCTCCTGTGCGTGCAGGGTGGCGGGGAGCACGCCGTTCCGCAGTGCGAGCACCGTCTTGATGACCCCGGCGACC
>NZ_JZWY01001263.1:0-738 GCF_000966955.1 Streptomyces sp. NRRL S-495 | reverse complement strand
GCCGTAGGTGGCCAGCAGGGCCTGCGCCTCGATGGGGTCGCCGAGCACGGTGCCGGTTCCGTGCGCCTCCACGAGGTCGATGTCGGCACCGGACAGTCCCGCCGTGGCCAGCGCGGCCCTGATCACCCGCTGCTGCGCGGGGCCGCTCGGGGCGGTGAGGCCGTTGGTGGCACCGTCCTGGTTCACCGCGGTGCCCCGGACGAGGGCGAGGACCGGATGCCCGAGGCGGCGCGCGTCGGAGAGGCGTTCCACGAGCAGTACACCCACCCCTTCGCCCCAGCCCGTACCGTTCGCCCCTTCGGCGAAGGAGCGGCAGCGGCCGTCGGGCGACAGGCCCTGCTGACGGCTGAACTCGACGAAGACGTCCGGGCTGGCCATCACCGCGGCGCCGCCGACCAGCGCGAACGAGCAGTCACCGGCCCGCAGGGCCTGGCCGGCCAGGTGCAGTGCCACCAGCGAGGACGAGCAGGCCGTCTCCACGGTCACGGCGGGGCCGCCGAGGCCGAGGGTGTACGCGATGCGGCCGGAGGCGACGCTGGTGACCGTACCGCTGAGGAGGTGCCCCTCCACCTCCTCGGACGGGTCCTGCGGGCCGGTGCCGTAGCCCTGGGCGGCGACGCCGACGTAGACGCCGCCCTCGCTGCCGCGCACCGACGCGGGATCGAGTCCGGCCCGCTCCAGTGCCTCCCAGCTGGTTTCGAGCAGCAGCCGCTGCTGCGGGTCCATGGCCAGTGCTTC
>NZ_JZWY01001262.1:0-2079 GCF_000966955.1 Streptomyces sp. NRRL S-495 | reverse complement strand
AGAACTCCGCGTCGAACTCGGCCGCCCCGTCCAGGAATCCGCCACCCGTGGTGTAGAAGGTGCCCGGGTGCAGGGGGTCCGGGTCGTAGAGGGTGTCCAGCGGCCAGCCGCGGTCGGCGGGCAGCGCGGCGACCGCGTCCACTCCGCCGGCCACCAGTCGCCACAGGTCCTCGGGCGAGCGGACGCCGCCCGGGAACCGGCAGGCCATCGAGACGATCGCCAGGGGTTCGTCGGCCGCCGCGGACCCGGCCGCGCCGCCTACGGCGCCCGCGGAGTCCGTCGCGGTGGTGCCGGTCGTACCGGTCGTGCTGTCGGCGTCCGGTGCTGTGCCGCTCAGCCCGGCGAAGAGGTGCGCGCCGAGGGCGGCCGCCGTCGGGTGGTCGAAGACGGAGGTGAGCGCGAGCGGCAGGGCGGTGGCCGCGACCAGCCGGTTGCGGAGCTCGACGGCGGTGAGCGAGTCGAAGCCCACCTCGCGGAACGGACGGTCGGCCACGAAGCCGGCGGCCGGGTCGTGGCCCAGTACGACGGCCGCTTCGCTCCGGACCAGTTCCGTCAGCAGTTTGCGGCCCTCGGGCTCGGACAGTCGGCGCAGCCGCTGCAGCAACGACGGGTCGCCGCCCGTGCCGGGCCCGGACCCGGCGGAGCTGTCCGCGGGGCCGCCGTCCGCCGCCCGGGACTCCGCGGCGGCCGGCAGACCGCGCAGCAGCGCGCTGTCCCGCACCGAACCGAAGGTGGGCACGAAGCGGGCCCGGTCCAGCTCGGCGACGACCGCTTCACCCTCGTCCAGGGCCAGTGCCAGGCCGAGCGCGGAAAGCGCCGCCGCAGGTGCCATCGGCACCAGCCCGTGGCGGCGCAGGCCGTCGCCCACCGCGCCGTCGGCCATGCCCGCGCCGGCCCAGGGGCCCCAGGCCACCGAGGTCGCCGTCAGGCCCCGCCCGCGCCGCGCCGCGGCGAGGCCGTCCAGGTAGGCGTTGGCCGCCGCGTACGCGCCCTGTCCGCCGCTGCCCCAGGTGCCCGAGATCGAGGAGAACAGTACGAAGGCGTCCAGCGGGCGGCCTTCGAACAGGACGTCGAGGTGGGCCGCGCCACGCGTCTTGGCCGCCGTCCGCAGGGCCAGTTCCTCCGGCGTGCAGTCCATCAGCGCGGTGTCCGAGGTGAGGCCCGCGGCGTGGACCACGGCCCGTACGGTGTCGCCCTCGTCGCTCAGCCGCTCCAGCACCCGTTCCAGCGCGGCGCGGTCGGCGACGTCGCAGGCCAGCAGGGTACTCCGGGCGCCGAGCGCCGCCAGGGCGTCGACCAGCGCGTCGGCCCCGGGGGCCTCGGGGCCCCGCCGGCCGAGGAGGACGAGGTGTTCCGCGCCGCGCTCGGCCAGCCAGCGCGCCACCTGGGCGCCGAGGCCACCGGTGCCGCCGGTGACGAGGACCGTGCCGCGCGGCGTCCACGGTGCGGGCGTGGGTGTCGCGGGCGCCGGCGCGGGGACGAGCCGACGGCCCAACGCCTCCGGGCCGCGTACGGCCACCTGGTCCTCGCCGTCCCGTCCGGCCAGCACCGCGCACAGCCCGTCCAGCGCGGGCCCGTCCAGCAGGTCCGGCAGGTCGACCAGGCCGCCCCAGCGCTGCGGGTGCTCCAGTGCCGCCACCCGGCCCAGGCCCCACACCTGGGCCTGCTCGGGGCGGACCTCCTCCGTGCCGCGCGCCGCCACGGCGCCGCGAGTGGCGCACCACAGAGGTGCGTCGATGCCGCTGTCGCCCAGGGCCTGGAGCAGCAGCAGGGTCCCGGTCAGGCCGGCGTCGAGCATCCGCAGGCCCGGGTGGGGTCCCTCGGCCAGGGCCAGCAGGGACAGGACGCCCTCCAGCGCGCCGCACTCCGGGAGCAGCAGGGCCAGTTCGGCGCGTTCGACGGCGGCCCCGACCCGGATCACGACCACGTCGGCGCCGTGTCCGGCGAGAGCCTGTTCGCAGGCGAGTGCGGTGTCCTCGGTGCCGGGTCCGTCCGGGGTGACGAGCAGCCAGCGACCGGAGAGGGCGGGCTGCGCGGGCGCGGTGAGCGGCTCCCAGGCGATGCGGTAGCGCTGAGGGC
>NZ_JZWY01001261.1:0-603 GCF_000966955.1 Streptomyces sp. NRRL S-495 | reverse complement strand
CGGTAGCGCTGAGGGCCGACGGGGACCGCGGGGACGGCGGTCCCCCGGCGGGAGCGCCAGGCGGCGGGGGCCGGGTCCAGTGCGGCTTCCGGCCAGAAACGCCTGCGCTGGAAGGCGTAGGTGGGCAGGTCGACCCGCCGCACGTCGGTGCCGCTCCAACCCGCCGACCAGTCCACCGCCACGCCGCGCAGGTGCAGCGAGGCGAGTGCGGTGCGAACCGCGTCCGACTCGCCCCGGCCGTCGCGCAGCAGCGGCACCGTCCCGGCGCCGCCCGGGCCGGAGCTGGAGTCGGAGGTGGGGTCGGAGGTGGGGTCGGGGTCGGGGAGACAGGCGTGGAGCATGCCCGACAGCACACCGCCCGGTCCGATTTCGAGGTACGTCGTCGTACCCTCGGCCCGCAGCCGGCGGGCCCCTTCCAGGAAGCGCACGGTGCCCCGGACGTGGCGTACCCAGTGGTCGGGGGAGCGGAGTTCTGCGGCGGTGGCCGTACGCCCGGTCAGGTTGGAGACGATCCCGATGCCGGGCGCGTGGTAGGTCAGCGACTCGGCCACGTCCCGGAACGCGTCGAGCATTCCGTCCATCCGGGCGGAGTGGAACGCGTGG
>NZ_JZWY01001260.1:0-2097 GCF_000966955.1 Streptomyces sp. NRRL S-495 | reverse complement strand
ACGCGTGGCTCACGCTCAGGCGCCGGGTGCGTCGTCCTCGGGAGCGGAAGGCCCCGGCCAGGCGCTGTACCGCGTCCGCGTCACCGGACAGGACCACGGAGGTGGGCCCGTTGACGGCGGCGATGTCCAGCGCGTCCTGCCCCGCCTCCCGGCCCGTGTTCCGGCCGAGGTCCGCTTCCCGCTCCGGAACGGGGTGCCCGGCGCGGTCGTCCAGCAGGGCCCGGCGCACTTCCTCCTCGGTGGCCTCCACCGCCACCATCGCCCCGCCCCCGGGCAGTTCGTCCATCAGCCGTCCCCGGGCCGCCACGAGCGCACAGGCGTCGGGCAGGTCCAGCACGCCCGCCACGTGGGCGGCGGTGAGTTCGCCGATGGAGTGCCCCATCAGCAGGTCCGGCCGTACGCCCCAGTGCCGGACGAGCCGGAACAGCGCCGTCCCCAGGGCGAACAGCGCGGGCTGGGTGTAACGGGTGCGGTCGAGCAGCTCCGCACCGGGGGTTCCGGGCTCGGCGAACAGGACGTCGCGCAGGCGCAGGTCGAGGTGCGGGTCCAGGGCGGTCAGCACCTCGTCGAGGGCGTCGGCGAACACCGGGTCCGCGCGGTAGAGCTCCGCGCCGGCCCCGGCCCGCTGGCTGCCCTGTCCCGGGAAGAGGAAGGCGGTCCGGCCGGAGCGCACGGCGCCGCCGGTGAGCAGTCGGCCCGCTGCCGTGCCGCGCGCGAGTGCGGTGAGCGAGCGCCGGACGGATGCCCGGTCCCGACCCAGGACGGCGGCCCGGTGTTCGAGCGGGGCCCGTCCCGTGGCGAGCGAGTAGGCGACGTCCGCCAGTTCGACGTCCGGGTCGGCATCGAGCCGGCCCACCAGCCGGGCGGCCTGGGCCCGCAGGGCTTCCGGTGTGCCGGCCGAGAGCAGCAGCGGCACGGGCGGGCCGGTACGACGGGCGGTGTGGATGGCGGTGGCGCCGGCGTCGACCGCCGCGACGGCCGTCGTGGCTGCCGTCGCGGTGGCCGCGTCCGGGGTGGGCACGGTCGCGCTGGGCACGACCGCGGCGCCGGTCCGGTCCGGGGTGGCGGTCGGGTCCGGGGCGGGCACGACCGCGATGGCGGGCGCCTGCTCGACGATCACGTGCGCGTTGGTGCCGCTGATGCCGAACGAGGACACGCCCGCCCGGCGCGGGCTCCCGGTCTCCGGCCACGGGGTCTGCGCGGTGAGCAGGCGGATGCCGCCGCCGGACCAGTCCACGTGCGGGTTCGGCGTCCCGGCGTGCAGGGTCCCCGGCAGTTCGCCGTGGCGGATGGCCAGCACCATCTTCATCACCCCGGCCACCCCGGCCGCCGCCTGGGTGTGCCCGATGTTGGACTTCACCGAGCCGAGCCACAGCGGACGGTCCGCCGGACGCGCCGGTCCGTGGACGGCCTGGAGCGCCTGCGCCTCGATGGGGTCGCCGAGCCTCGTGCCGGTGCCGTGGGCCTCGATCGCGTCGATCTGGTCGGCGCGCAGCGCGGCGTCGGCCAGGGCGGCGCGGATAACCTGCTGCTGGGACGGGCCGTTGGGAGCGGTGAGCCCGTTACTGGCACCGTCCTGGTTCACGGCGGTGCCGCTTATCAGCGCGAGAACGGGGTGGCCGTGACGCAGGGCGTCACTGTGGCGCTCCAGCAGCAGCACTCCGGCGCCTTCGCCCCAGCCCGTGCCGTCCGCCTCCGCCGAGAACGCCTTGCACCGTCCGTCGGCGGCGAGCCCGCGCTGACGACTGAACTCGACGAAGAGCCGCGGGGTGCTCATCACCGTCACCCCGCCCGCGAGGGCCTGCTCGCAGTCACCGCGCCGCAGTGCCTGCACGGCCAGGTGCAGCGCCACCAGCGACGAGGAGCACGCGGTATCGACGGTGAGCGAGGGCCCCTGGAGGCCGAGGACGTAGGACAGCCGCCCCGAGAGCACGCTGGCCGTGTTCCCGGTCAGCAGATGACCCTCTGACACTCCCTCCGCGCCCTCCAGCAGCGCGGAGTAGTCCTGGCCGTTGGTACCGATGTAGACGCCGACCTGCCGGTCCTTCAGTGCGGTCGGATCCTGCCCGGCGCCCTCGACCGCCTCCCAGGCGGTCT
>NZ_JZWY01001259.1:0-2409 GCF_000966955.1 Streptomyces sp. NRRL S-495 | reverse complement strand
GCGTCGAACTCGGGGGCGTCGTGCAGGAAGCCGCCCTGCCTGCTGTAGGTGGTACCGGCGTGGTCGGGGTCCGGGTCGTACAGACCCTCGGTGTCCCAGCCCCGGTTCGACGGCCAGTCGCCGACGGCGTCGGTGCCCTTCGAGAGCAGGTGCCAGAAGTCCTCGGGCCGTACGACCCCGCCGGGGAAGCGGCAGCCCATGCCGACGATCGCGATCGGCTCGTTGCTGCCGGGCTCCGCCGACCGGCCCGCCCCGGTGCCGACGGACCCAGTGGTGCCGCTCGCCGCGTCCGGCAGGGAGAGGTCGAGGTCCGCGAGCAGCCGGTCGGCCAGCGCCGACGCTGTGGGATGGTCGAACAGGACGGTGGCGGGCAGGGCGAGTCCGGTTGCGGCTGCGAGCCGGTTGCGCAGCTCCACCGCGGTCAGCGAGTCGAAGCCGAGCGCGGAGAACGCCTTACCGGGCTGGACCGTGTCGACGTCGGGGTGGCGCAGGACCGTCGCCGCGTGGGTGCGTACCAGTTCGGTGAGGGTCCTGACCCGGTCCTCGTGGCGCGGCAGTACGGCGATCCGCTGCCGCAGGACGTCGGCGGAGCCGCCGCCCGCCCGGGCCGGCGACGGTGCGGTGGTGTCCGGGACGGGCCTCGCGGCGGCCGGGTCCGGTATCCCGTCGAGCAGGGCGGCGGACCACGGGCCCATGCCCGTGGTGAAGCGCCTCCAGTCGACATCGGCGACCACGACCAGCGCCTCGTCCTCCGCGAGTGCCCGGCCGATCGCGGTGACGGCCGTTTCCGGCTCCATCACCGGCATGCCCGAGTCCCGCAGCCGTGCGGCGACATCGTCCGCCAGCATGCCGGGCCCGGCCCAGGCGCCCCAGGCCACGGACGTGCCGGGCAGCCCGACGGCCCGGCGGGAGGCGACGAGTGCGTCGACAGCCGCGTTGGCGGCCGCGTAGTTGCCCTGCCCGGCGTTGCCCACGACGCCCATCACCGACGAGAACACCACGAAGGCCGACAGGTCGAGACCGGCGGTGGCCTCGTGCAGGTTCCGTGCGGCGGTCAGCTTGGCGCGCAGCACCACGGCGAGCCGCGCGGGGTCCAGCGCGTCGAGCACACCGTCGTCGAGGACGCCCGCCGCGTGGAAGACGGCGGACAGCGGGTACCGCGCCGGTATGTCGGCGACCAGCACCGCCAGTGCGGCCGGGTCGGCGACATCGCAGGCCGCGAAGGCCACTTCGGTGCCCAGCGCCGTCAGTTCCGCCCGCAGCGCGTCCGTACCGGGCGCGTCGGCACCGCGACGGCCGACCAGCAGCAGCCGCTCCGCGCCCTGGCCCGCGAGCCAGCGAGCGGTGTGCGAGCCGACGCCACCGGTGCCACCGGTGACGAGGACCGTGCCCTGCCATCGCGGTCGCGTCCGCACCCGGACGGCCGCGCTACCCTCACGGGCCCTCGGCGACGCGGGCGACGCGGGCCGGAGACGGCGTCCGTGGACCCCGGTGGAGCGCACCGCCACCTGCTCCTCGTCGGCCGCGGCTCCCGCGAGCACCGCGCACAGGCGGCGGGCGGCCCGTACGTCCAGCACCTCCGGCAGGTCGATCAGACCGCCCCGGCGATGCGGATGCTCCAGCGCCGCCGTCCGGCCCAGTGCGGCGGACGCGGCCTGACCGACGTGTCCGGGCCGCTCCGCGCCGCCCAGGACCGCCGTTCCCTTCGTCAGCGTCCAGAGCCGCGCATCGAGGCCGGTGTCCTCCAGCGCCTGGATCAGCGCGAGGGTCAGCGCCGGACCACCGGGCAGGTCCGGGTGGTCGGGGTGGGAACGCTCCTCCCAGGACAGCAGGGACAGCACGCCGGCGATCGGCTGCTCCCCCGCGGTCGTCGTGAGCAGAACGGCCAGTTGTTCGCGGGTCGCACCCGGATCGGCGACGACGCAGGGGAGGAGGTCGGCTCCGGCCTCGCCGAGGGTGTCCAGGACGGCCGCCGCGTCGTCGCGCTCGGGACGCAGGGCGAGCCAGCGGCCGGGGAGACCGTCCGCCGGCGCGACCGACAGGGGCGCCCAGACAACGTGGTAGCGCCAGGATTCCGCGCTGCGTTCACGGTTCCTGGCGGAGCGCCAGGCCGCCAGGGCGGGCAGGACTTCGTCCAGGGCTGCACGACCGACCCCGAGGGCTTCGGCGAGCTGGGCGGGGTCCTCGCGTTCCAGGTCGTCCCAGCGGTCCTCGGCCGGGGCGGACGGGACGGCGGCGGGGGCCGTCAGCCAGTAGCGCCGCCGCTGGAAGGCGTACGTCGGCAGCTCGACGCGCCGCGCCCCCGGGAAGGCACCCGACCAGTCCACCGCCAGTCCGCACTCCCACCCACGGCCCACCGCACGCAGCACCTGCTCCAGGCCGCCTTCTTCACGGCGCAAGGTCCCCAGC
>NZ_JZWY01000187.1:0-36123 GCF_000966955.1 Streptomyces sp. NRRL S-495 | reverse complement strand
AGGCACCACGGTGAAGACATCGGCCGGCAGCCCGGCCTCGGCGACCAGCTCGGCCAGCCGGCGGGCGCAGCCGATCGCCTCCGAGGAGGGCTTGAGCACCACGGTGTTGCCGACGGCCAGCGCCGGGGCGGCCTTCCAGGTGGGGATCGCCAGCGGGAAGTTCCACGGCGTGACCAGACCGGCCACCCCGTACGGGCGGCGGCGGGTGAGCAGCAGGCCGGGCCCGCCGGCGGTCTCGTGCACCTCGCCGGAGGCGGCGAACGGCGCCTGCGCGTAGTAGCGCCAGATCGCGACGGTGCGGGCGACCTCGCCGCGCGCCTCGGCGATCGGCTTGCCGACCTCACGGACGACCAGCTCGGCCAGCTCCTCGGCATGCGCCTCGACGACCGCGGCGATCCGGGTGAGCGCGGCCGAGCGGCCGCCGGCGCCGGCGGCGAGCCAGCCGGGCTGGGCGGCGCGGGCACGGGCGACGGTGGCCAGGACGGCCTCGGCACCGGGGGCGGGCGCCTCGGCGACGAGGTCCGCGGGGTCGGCGGGGTTGTACGAACGGATCGTCACTGCAGGCAGCCCTTCGGGGGGTTCGACGGGTTTTCGGAGCGGGTCGGATGGCAGGCCCCGCGGCGGTCGGCCGGCCCCGGGACGGGGGGCCGGCCGGCCGCGGGGCCGGGGCGGAGCAGGAAGCCGGCCGGAGCGGGAAGCCCGGAGCGGCAGGCCGGGTCAGAGCAGGAAACCGGCCGGGAACGGGTCGCTGGGGTCGAGGAAGTACTGGGCGGTGCCGGTGATCCAGGCCCGCCCGGTGACGGTCGGCACGACGGCCGTCCGCCCGCCCACCTCGGTCTCCTCCACCAGCCGCCCGATGAAGGTGGTCCCGATGAAGGAGTCGTTGCGGAAGTCCCGGTCCAGCGGCAGCTCACCGCGCGCGTGCAGCTGGGCCATCCGGGCCGAGGTGCCGGTGCCGCAGGGCGAGCGGTCGAACCAGCCGGGGTGGATGGCCATCGCGTGCCGGGAGTGCTCGGCGGTCGAACCGGGGGCCAGCAGCTGCACGTGGTGGCAGCTGTGGATGGACGGGTTCTCCGGGTGCACCGGCCGGTCCGGGCTCGCGTTGATGGCGTCCATCAGGGCGAGGCCCGCGTCCAGGATCTCCTGCTTGCGCTCCCGCTCGAACGGCAGGCCGAACTCCGCCAGCGGCAGGATCGCGTAGAAGTTGCCGCCGTACGCCAGGTCGTAGGTCACCGTGCCGTAGCCCGGGACCTCGATCTTGCGGTCCAGCGCCTCCGAGTAGGACGGCACGTTGCGGATGGTGACCGCCGTGGCGGCACCGTTCTCGACCGCGACGTCCGCGACCACCAGGCCCGCCGGGGTGTCCAGCCGGACGGTGGTGACCGGCTCGACGACCGGCACCATGCCGGTCTCGACCAGCACGGTGGCCACGCCGATGGTGCCGTGGCCGCACATCGGCAGCAGGCCGCTGACCTCGATGTAGAGCACGCCGAAGTCGGCGTCCGGCCGGGTCGGCGGCTGCAGGATGGCGCCGCTCATCGAGGCGTGGCCCCGGGGCTCGTACATCAGCAGGGTCCGGAAGTGGTCCAGGTGCTCCTGGAAGTGCGTCCGGCGCTCGGCCATGGTGGCACCGGGAATGACACCGAACCCACCGGTGATGACCCGGGTGGGCATGCCCTCGGTGTGCGAGTCGACGGCGTGGAAGACGTGACGGCTGCGCATCTGCTGACGCTCCGTGGGTGGGGAGATGGCTGGCTTTCATCGAGGCCGGGACGGTCCGGACGGGGGCGGACCGGCGGGGCCGGAAGGTGGTCCGGAGGCCGGCTGCCCCCGCAGCCGGCCGTCCCGGACACTCGGAACCGGAATCCGGTTCGGATCAGGCGAGGCCCTCGGCCAGCGCCTTCTCGGTGGCCGCGCGGACGGCTGCCTCGATCTCCGGCGTCAGCGGCAGGCGCGGCGCGCGGGTCGGACCGCCGGGGCGGCCGGCGATGTCCATGGAGAGCTTGATCGCCTGGACGAACTCCGTCTTGGAGTCCCAGCGCAGCAGCGAGTGCAGCGCCTTGTACAGCGGCAGCGCGGTGTTCAGGTCGTGGGCGATGGCGGCCTTGTACAGCGCGGCGCTCGCCTCCGGCAGCGCGTTCGGGTAACCGGCGATCCAGCCGACTGCGCCGGCCAGGGCCAGCTCCAGCAGCACGTCGTCGGCGCCGATCAGCAGGTCCAGGCCCGGGGCCAGCTCCGCGATCTCGTAGGCCCGGCGGACGTCGCCGCTGAACTCCTTGACCGCGACGATCGAGCCCTCGGCGTGCAGCTCGGCGAGCAGCGTCGGGACCAGGTCGACCTTGGTGTCGATCGGGTTGTTGTAGGCGACGATCGGCACGCCGGCCTTGGCGACCTCGGCGTAGTGCCCGCGGACGGCGTCGTGGTCGGCCCGGTAGGCGTTCGGCGGCAGCAGCAGCACGGAGCCGGCGCCGGCCTCAGCGGCCTGCTCGGCCCAGCGGCGGGACTCGGCGCTGCCGTAGGCGGCGACACCCGGCATCACGCGGGAGCCGTCGCCGGCGGCCTCGACCGCGACCTCGACGACCTTGGCGCGCTCCTCGGCGGTCAGGGTCTGGTACTCGCCGAGCGAGCCGTTGGGGACGACACCGTCGCAGCCCGACTCGATCAGCCAGCGGACGTGGTCGGCGTACGCGTCGTAGTCGACGGAGAGGTCCGGGCGCAGCGGGAGCGTGGTGGCGACCATGATGCCGCGCCAGGGCCGGGTGGTGTCGTGCGAGATCTGGGACACGGATGACTCCTTGGTGAGGTGTGACATTTTATTAGAAGGCGCGCGGTGGAGACAAGAGCCACCACCGGGCGTTTTCGGTCGGATTCGGACCGACCGGCCGACGGGAGCGGCCGGTCCGTCCGATCCGGCCGGTGCTACCGGTCCTGCCGGTCGTCCTGGTGGTCCTGCTGGCCCTGCTGGTCCTGGTCAGCCTGGTGGCCCCGGCCGTCCTGGTCAGCCAGGTCGTCCCGCTCGGCCGCGAGTTGCCCGAGCGGAACGGGACAGGAGAACGGCCGACTGTCCGGCCGGACCTCGGCCCCGTCGGCGCCGCCCGCCAGGCAGGCCACCGCCGGACCGCACATCCGGCCCTGGCACCAGCCCATCCCGGCCCTGGTCAGCAGCTTGACGGTGCGCGCGTCGCCCGCGCCCAGCTCGTCCACCGCCTCCTTGATCCGCCCGGCCGGGACCTCCTCGCAGCGGCAGACATCGGTGTCCTCCCGCAGCCAGTCGGTCCAGCCCGGCCCGGGCCGGTGGGCGGCGGCCATCAGCTCGGCGAAGGCCCGCAGCCGGGAGCGCCGGCGCAGCAGCGCGGTGCGCACCGGCCGGTCCGCGACCGCGTGCGCCGCCAGCTCGCCCTCGGCGATCGCGAGATCCGCGCCGCCGACACCGCAGGCCTCGCCGGCCGCCCAGAGCCCGGGCACGGTGGTCCGCAGGCGGGCGTCGACCTTGAGCGCGGCCGTTCCGTCGGGGGTGGTCCTGGTGGCCGCGCCCAGCTCGGTGGCCAACTCGATCTGCGGAATCAGACCGTGGCCGACGGCGAGCGCGTCGCAGGCGATCCGCCGCTCACTGCCGGGCACCGGACGCCACTCGGCGTCCAACCGGGCCACCGTGACGGCGGTGACCCGGTCGGTGCCGTGCGCCTCGACCACCGCGCTGCGCGGCCGCAGCCGGACGCCGTGGCGCAGCAGCGCCGAACCGTGCCCGGCGCCCTCGACCAGCTTGGCCGGGACGGCGGCCAGCACGCCGGGGCGTCGGGCGTACCCGAGGTACGCGGTGGCCTCCACCACGGCCGGCACCTCGGCACCGGCCGTGACCAGGGAGGAGGCCGCCGCGAGCAGCAGCGGGCCGCTGCCCGCCACCACGATCCGCCGACCGGGCAGCACCAGACCGGCCTTGAGCATGGCCTGCGCGCCGCCCGCGGTGACCACCCCGGGCAGGGTCCAGCCGGGGAAGGGCAGCTGCCGCTCGTACGCGCCGGTGGCGAGCAGGACGGCGGCGGCGCGGACGGTGGTCCGGTCGTCGGCGTCCGGGCCGGTGGTGGCGTGCAGCCGCCAGTCGCCGTCCCCGGCCCGCTCCAGCGCCCAGACCTGGTGGCCGGTGAGCAGCTCGACGCGGCCGGCCGCGCGGTGGGCGGCGAGCCGGTCGGAGAGGCCGGTGTAGACGGACCAGCCGTGGTGCAGCCGGTCGGGGCGGGCGGCGCCGAGGCCGGGCGCGGGGTGGCGGTAGAACTGGCCGCCGGTGCTCCGGCCGGCGTCGACCAGGACGCAGCGCAGGCCGAGGTCGGCGGCGGTCACGGCGGCGGCGAGGCCGCCGGGGCCGGCGCCGATCACCGCGAGGTCGTGGAACGGGCCGCCGGAGCCGTGGGCTCCGGGGGACTGCGCGGGCTCAGACTTCGAGGTCGGCACGGCCGTGGCCCTCCTGGGTGGTGACGGTGGTGCCGGGCTCGGCCGGCAGCAGGCAGGTGCGCTGGTTGGGCCGCCCGTCGACGGTGGCCAGGCAGTCGAAGCAGGCGCCGATGCCGCAGAACGCCCCGCGCGGCTTCCCGCCGACCCGGGTGGTGCGCCAGGCGAGCACACCGTCGGCCCAGAGGGCGGCGGCGATCGTCTGCCCGGGCAGCGCGGGCACGGGCCGGCCGTCGAACTCGATGGTGTGGGCGGGCCCGGGCTCGGCCCGGACCAGCTCCGCGGGGGTGCGGGTACGGCGCATGGGTGGGGGTTCTCCGTTCAGCTCACGAGCCGATCGTGGGGTTGTCGGGGGGCAGCGACGGGCCGAGGGGCCCCGCCGGGCCGGGTGCTCGCGGCCCGGCGGGACACACGGTCCTGTCGGCACGCACGGTCCTGCCGCCGGCGGCCCTGCGGGTTCGCGGCCCTCCGGGGTGTCCGTCCTGCAGGTGTCCGTGCACTTTGCAAAGTGCACTTTGCAAAGTCCTCGCACACTTTGCAAAGTGCACGGGCACCCCCTCAGGCCGCGGCCTCCGCCGCCGGGAAGCGGTCGGGCCGGAAGGGCGCGAGGTCGCGTTCCGGGTCCTTGCCGGTGAGCTGCTGGGCGATCAGCGCCCCGGTGCCCGGGGCCAGGCCGATGCCGGCGCCCTCGTGGCCGCAGGCGTGGTACAGACCGGGCACCCGGGGGTCGGCGCCGATCGCGGGCAGATGGTCCGGGAGGTACGGACGGAAGCCCCGGTAGGCGCGCATCACGTTCACCCCGGCCAGCACCGGGAAGAGCGCGGCCGCCTGGGCCGCCAGCCGGTGCAGCACCTCGACCGAGAGGGTGCGGTCGAAGCCGACCCGCTCGCGGCTGGCGCCGATCAGCACCGGCCCGCCCGGCGTCCCCTCGACCACGGCCGAGGTCTGCAGGGCGGCCGAGCCGCTGGCGACGTCGGCGACGTAGTCGGCGGCGTACACCTTGTGCCGGACGATCCGCGGCAGCGGCTCGGTCACCAGGACGAACCCGCGCCGCGGCAGCACCGGCAGCCCGACACCGGCCAGCGCGGCCAGTTCCCCGCCCCAGGTGCCGGCGGCGTTGACCACGGCGGCCGTGTCCAGCCGCCGCCGCTCGGTCTCGACCCCGCGGACGGCGCCGTCGGCGCCGATCCGCAGCGCCCGGACGGCCTCGCCCGTGTACAGCCGGGCACCCGCGCGGCGAGCGGCACGCAGCAGGTGGGCGGCGGCCAGCGCGGGCTGGACCTGGGAGTCCTGGGGGTAGTGGAACCCCCCGGCCAGCCCCGGGGCGAGGTGCGGCTCCAGTTCGCGGAGCCGCTCGCCGGGGATCTCCTCGGCGAGGACTCCGGAGCCGGCCTGCCCGGCCGCGAAGGCGCGCAGCGCCTCCTGCCGTTCGGGCGTGCCGGCGACCACCAGACCGCCCTTGTCCTCGTACTCGACGGCGGTGCCGAACTCGGCGGCGAGTTCGCGCCAGAGTCCGCCGGAGTACAGGGCGAGGTCGAGTTCGGGACCGGGCTCCTTGTCGGAGACGAGCAGGTTGCCCTCGCCGGCGCCGGTGGTGCCGCCGGCGACCGGGCCGCGGTCGACGACGTCGACCGCGAGCCCGGCCCGCGCGGCGTAGTACGCGCAGGCGGCGCCGACGACGCCGGCTCCGACCACCACGACGTCCGGGAGTCTCTGTGAGTGGGACACGGCAGTAATATGTCACATGCCATCGAACCTGCCAAGACTGCCCCGGGCACGAACGGGCGAGTCGCACCAAAAAGCCCCGGCCCACCGCAAAACGGCGGGCCGGGGCTCGGCGGGATCACCCGCGACGGATCAGACGGATCAGGTGATGTCGTCCATCTGCTCGGTCCGCGCGGCCGGTACATGGCCGGAGGCGCTCGGCGTGGCGGAGGCCTCGATCGCCTCGGCCCCGGCGACCGGTGCCACCGACAGGTCCACGTGCGAAGCCTCCTCGTCGTCCAGCGCGAGGTCCGGGTTGCGCCGGGCCCGGCGCCGGTCGTTCAGCATCGCCACACCGACCGCGACGAAGTACAGGCCCCAGATCGGCGCGGCCAGCGCCAGCATGCTCAGCGGGTCGGCACTCGGCGTCGCGAAGGCCGCGAACACGGTGATGCCCATCACCATGCCGCGCCACCAGCCGAGCAGCCGCTTGCCGGTGACAACGCCGACCAGGTTCAGCATGACCAGCAGCAGCGGGAACTCGAAGGCCAGGCCGAACACCATCACCAGCCGGGTGGCGATGTCGAAGTAGTCCGCGGGCGGCAGGATCGGCGTGGTCTCGTCAGGGGTGAACGAGAGCAGCACGTCGACGGTCACCGGCAGCAGCAGGATCGCCAGCGTCACACCGGCCAGGAACAATGGCGCGCCGCACACCATGAAGATGATCGTGTACTTGCGCTCGTGCTTGTGCAGGCCCGGCGCCACGAAAGCCCACAGCTGGTACAGCCAGACCGGGACCGTGGCGACCACACCGGCCGTCAGAGCGACCTTGAGCATCCAGTTGAAGCCCGCGGTCAGACCAATGGTGGAGACCTCCGCACAGCGGCCCGTGGGCGCCGCGAGGAACTCCGGCGTACACCGCTGGATCGGCTTGAGCAGCAGGGTCTCGATCTGCTTGTGGAAGATCAGCGCGATGATCGTGAACAGCACGATCGCCAGGACCGACTTGACCACGCGGTTCCGCAGTTCCCGCAGGTGGTCGGCGAGGGCCATCCGCCCCTCGGGATCCTTGGCCGTCTTCGGCGCCTTAGTGAGCTTGCTCAACCCCGGTCCTCAACTTGTGCGTCGGGGCCCGCCGGTCGACGGGCCTCCAGTGGTGGCGTGCGGCGCGCGCTCAGCGCGTCCCGCCCTCCGGGGCGGAGTGACTCGCGGACTGACCGGCGGCCGGCTCGCTCACCGGGCGGGCGCCCGCGGACGCACCCGGGGCGGACTGGATGGTCTTCGCGGCGACGCCCTCGGCCGCCGCCGGGGCGGACGCGGCCGGGGTGTCGGCGGAGCCGTCGGTGCGCATCGCCTTCGCCTCGCTCTTGAGGATCCGGGCCGACTGGCCGAGCGAGCGCGCCAGGTCCGGCAGCCGCTTGGCGCCGAAGAGCACAATGGCAATGACCGCGACCACCAGGATCGCGGTGAACGAGACCCGCATGCTCGACCACCTTCAGTTTCGGCGGCACCGACCGGGCCGCTCGCTGCGGGGATGGTAACCGCTGCGGATGACACCGTGACGACTGCCGCCCGAACAGGACAGCGGCCCCCCGTTCGCATTCAGGAGCCATCTGAGAGCGTAACGCGCCCCCACGGCCGAACAGCAGCCCCCCGCAACCGCGGACCCGGGCTCAGGGCCTGGCCGCCGCCGAGGCCGCGAGGTCCTCGGCCGCCTCGGCCAGTGCCCGGGAGGCGGTGTCCACTCCCTTGGCCAGCGCCCGCACGTCCAGCCAGAGCCGGACCGCGAGGACGCCGAGCACCAGCAGGCCGGCGGTGACGAGGAGGACTGCGGCGACGGGCATCCAGGACATGCCCCTACCCTATCGGCCCGCCCCGGACCCGGAGCGCGTCACCCGACCCCGGAGCGCGCCACCGGGCACCGGCGCACGCGGCCGGGGCCCGCCCCCGGTTCACTGGTCGGCCGGCACCAGCCGCATCGTCCGCACCCCGGCCTCGGTCAGCGCCGCGACGATCTTCTCCCCGGCCGGCTTGCGCACCGCCGCCCCGCACAGCGGGCAGGAGAAGCTGTAGTGCGTCCGGTCCGCCGTCCGGCCGAAGGTCAGCCGGAACCCCTCGGCGGGCACCTCCACCTTCTCCCGGCACTCGGAGCAGTACACCTTGAATCTGGTACCGGGCTCCACGGCTCAGACCAGCCCGTCACCGTAGTGGGCGAGCGCCTCCAGCGCCGCGGCCCGCGCCTGCTCGACGAGCGCGGGCGGGGAGACGATCCGCCCGTCCCGGCCCAGCCGCAGGGCCAGCGGGCGCAGCTGCGAGGGGTCGGCGCTGCGCAGGGTGATCCGCAGTCCGCCGTCGGGCAGTTCCTCGGCGTGGTCGTGGGTGTAGTACTCGGCGACCCAGCGCCCGCCGGAGGTGACCTCGACGACGACCTCGGGGTCGTCGGCGGAGGGGTTGACCAGTCCGCCGGAGAGGTCGCGCGGCTCGCGCTTGGGCGGGTCGGCGGGGACGTCCAGGACCTTGATCTCGGCGACCCGGTCGAGCCGGAACATCCGGTGGTCCTCGGAGGTCCGGCACCAGGCCTCCAGGTAGGTGTGGCCCTCGGTGAGCAGCCGGATCGGGTCGACCTCGCGCTCGGTCATGCCGCCGCGCCCGTGCGAGTAGTAGCGCAGCCAGAGCCGGCGGCCCTCGCTGAGGGCGCGGTCGATGTCGGCGAAGACGTGGCTCTCGGCCTCGAAGGTGACACCGACCCGGGCACTGCCCTCGGCACTCTCCCCCGCCGCGTTCTCGATCTTGGCGACGGCCCGGGTGAGGGCCTCGCGGTCGCCGGCCCGCAGGCCGGGCAGGCCGGCCACGGCGCGGGCGGCGACCAGCAGGGCGGTCGCCTCGTCGGCGGCGAGGCGCAGCGGCTGGGCGACGTCGTCGACGTTGTGCCACCAGATCCGCTCGCCGTCGGTGTCGATGTCGAGCAGGTCACCGCCGCGGAAGCTGGTGCCGCACATCGGCAGCACGTTGAGGTCGGCGATGAGTTCGCGCTCGCTGATGCCGAAGGCGCGGGCGACCTCGGCCACCTCGGCGCCGGGACGCTCGCGCAGGTAGGTGACCAGCGAGAGCATCCGCCGGGTCTGGTCGATCGCGTTGCTCATGCCCGCACGTCCTCGGTCTCGGTCCTGTCTACCCCAGCGGTACCGGCCACCCCGGCACCGGCCACCCCAGTGGTACCGGCCACTCCGGCACCGGCCACCGCGCGCAGCCGGTCGACGACGTCCGCCCGCAGTTCCTCGGGGCCGACGACGAGCACGTCGGGCCCGAACTCGGCGAGGTCGGCGCCGAGCCCGTTGCCGAAGGGGATGTCGAGTTCGTCCCAGGTGTCGTCGATCCGGCGGGTGCCGAGCGCCTTGGTGCGCAGCGGGAAGCCGGCGCCGCGGCGGACCCGGACGACGGCGGTGGCGGTGGCGCCCTCGCCGGCGAACTTGGCGACGGTGGCGCGGACGTCGACGTGCTCGGGCACGGAGCCGAGGAAGGCGCCGGAGCGGGCGCGGACCTTGCCGGTGATCCGGCCGAGCCGGAACACCCGGGCGTCCTCGCGGTCGCGGTCCCAGCCGGCCAGGTACCAGTGGCCGCGCCAGCATTCCAGGGCCCAGGGCTCGACGCTGCGCTGCTGGGCGGCGGCGGCGCCGGCCTTGCGGTACTCGAAGGTGACCGGGCGGCGGTCGCGGGCGGCGGTGAGCAGCGGTTCGAACGCGGCCTCGCGGGCGGGGATGCGCGGTTCGAGGGCAGGCCGGCCCTCGGTCTCGGTGAACGGGACGCCGGCGGCGCGCAGCTTCTGGAGGGCGCCGCTGGCGGCGCCGGACATCTTGGCCTGCTGCCAGACGCGGGCGGCGAGGGTGAGCGCGGCGGCTTCCTCGGCGTCGAGGGCGATCTCCGGCAGGCGGTTGCGGTCGGCGCGGGCGAGGTAGCCGAGTTCGCCGTCGAGGGCGTTCTCGTCGACGTCGATGACCAGTCCGAGTTCGCGCAGGTCGTCCTTGTCCCGCTCGAACATCCGGTTGAAGGCTTCCTCGCTGCTGTGCTGCCAGGCTTCGCGGTAGGCCTCGATGGATTCCCGCAGCTCCTTCTTGGAGAGCGGACGTCTGGTGTTCATCAGGCACAGGGCGAGATTCATCAGCCGCTCTGCCTTGGCGATCGCCATCGCTGACCCTTCCGGTGTGCCGCGCCGCGCGCGGGGTGTGCCCGCCGGGGCGTCGTGGACCCGGCGGGACCGACCGTACCGGTAGCGGTACGCGGTGCAAAAGCCGAGCCGGGGAACGACCGGGGCCGCACCCCGCGGAGGGGGTGCGGCCCTGGTGGTCGGCGTGCTCGGACTCCGACCGGTCAGCGTGCTCGGACGCCGATGGGTCAGCGTGCTCAGACGCCGATCAGGTCGACCACGAAGATCAGGGTCGAGCCGGCCGGGATGGCCGGGGTCGGCGACTGGTTGCCGTAGCCCAGGTGCGGCGGGATGACCAGCTCGCGGCGGCCGCCGACCTTCATGCCGACGACGCCCTGGTCCCAGCCCTTGATGACGCGGCCGCCGCCGAGCGGGAACTTGAAGGTCGAACCGCGGTTCCAGCTGGCGTCGAACTCCTCGCCCGTCGCGAAGGTCACGCCGACGTAGTGGACCTCGACGACCTGGCCGGGCTTGGCCTCCTCGCCGGTGCCGACCACGATGTCGCGGATCTGCAGCTCGGTCGGCGCGTCGCCGACCGGGAAGTCGATCTCAGGCTTGCTCACTTGATGCCTCGTTTCACGGTTGGTTCGGTCCATGACCAAGCGGCGGGCCCCGTCCGGGTCCGGCCACGCGGCCGGACCCGGAGGTCACACGCACACCATTGTCACCCGAAAGTGGATCAGCCCTGACCCGCGTCGAGGATGTCGACGACGAAGACCAGCGTGGAGTTGGCCGGGATGTCGCCCTGGGCCTGGTCCTTGTAGCCGAGGGAGGCCGGGATGACCAGCTCGACGCGGCTGCCGATGGTCTGGCCCTCCAGGCCCTGGTCCCAGCCGGCGATGACCTGGCCGCCGCCGAGCGGGAAGGAGAACGCCTGGCCCTTGCTGAGCGAGGAGTCGAAGACCTTGCCGTCCTTGAACAGCGCGCCGGTGTACTGGACGAGGATCTTCTCGCCCTTCTCGACCTTGCGGCCGTCGCCCTTGATCAGGACGTGGCTCTTGAGCTCGGTCGGATCGGCGGCGCCGGGCACCGGGGTGATGTCGGCGGGCTTCTTGCCGTTGTCCTTGACCTGCGGGAAGTCCGCGGGCGGCGGGGTCACGGTGCCGCTGACCACGGCGTCGGGGGCGTTGCTGTTGCGGATGTCGATGACGAAGACCAGGTTGTCCTTCGCCCCGATCGACATGCTGGGGTTGCCCTGGGCGCCGAAGGCGGCGGCCGGCGGGGCGACCACGAGCAGCCGGGAACCGGCCTTCTTGCCGACGACGGCCTGGTCGAGCGCCGGGATGAGGGCGTCGGTGCCGGCCTGGAAGATCTGCGGCTTGCCCTTGTCGTCGTACGAGGACGGGATGTCCTTGCCGGTGTTCCAGTCCTTGCCGGTGTAGTCGACCGAGGTCCAGGAGTTCTTCTCGACCTTGGGGCCGTTGCCCTCGGAGAGAACCTTCACCACGAAGCTGCCGTCGGCCTGGTCGGCGGGCGGCACCTCGATAGTGGCCTTCTTGCCGAAGTCGCCGGTGACGGTCGGCAGCACCTTGGCGCTGTCCTTGATCGGCGGGACGGGCTCGGCGCTCGGCGTGGCCGGGGCGGACTTGGCGGTGTCCGGCTTGGCGGCGGTGGTGTCGTCGGAGGAGCCGTCCTTGTTCACCAGGTACAGGGTGACGGCGCTGCCGATGAGCAGGACGCCCAGGACGGTGCCGAGGATCACACCGAGCCGGCCGACGTTGCCGGGGTTCTCGTCGTACCCGGCCTCGGAACCGTCCTGGCGGCGGACGGTGGACGCGAAGATCTGCGGGACCTCGTCGGTCTTCGTCCCTCCGGTCCGCGGCGCCTCGTCGGTGCCGCCCCAGCCGGCCTGCTGCCGCAGGATCGCCGGGGGGACGATGATCGACTCGCCGTCGCCCGGGAGCGGGCCGCCGGGCCGCGAGTCGGCCGGGTCTCCGACGGAGTTACCGTGCGCGGTGCCGGACCCGCCCGGGCTCGACTCTTTCTCAGACATGACTCCCCATCCATCTCGCCACGAGGTATTCGAGGTCTACGGCCGGCGTGGTGGCGCCGGGGTGCTGTCGCACTGCCCGCCCGGACCCCGGACGCCGGCGGCGCCTACCACAGTGCGAGGGCAGTATGACAGGTCAGGATGAGGGCGGGCGCTTCCGTGTGCGAGCGCCCGCCCAAGCGTACGGAATCTCCCTGGGCCGAAACCAGCCCGGGTGAAGGATCTCCGCATTCCCCACGCCCGGGGCGGTCCGACGGAAAACCCCGACGGACGACCGACAGACGCTCCGACCGGGCGGACCGACCGGACGGCCCGGGCGGCGGCTAGACCGCTTCCAGGATGTCGATCACGAAGACCAGGGTGGAGTTCGGCGGCACCGAGCCCTGCGCCTGGTCCTTGTAGCCGAGGGCCGGCGGCACCACGAGCTCGACCCGGCTGCCGACGGTCTGCCCGACCAGCCCCTTGTCCCAGCCCTCGATCACGCTGCCGGTGCCGATCTGCAGGGCCTGCGCCCCGCCGTGGCTCCAGGAGGAGTCGAACTGCTGGCCGTTGGCCCACAACACCCCGGTGTACTGCACGACCAGCGTCTGCCCGGACTTGACCTGCTTGCCCTCGCCCTTGATCAGCACGGCCTGCTGCAGCTCGGTCGGCGGGGCCTGTCCGGCCGGCACGGTGATGGTGACCGCGGCCTTGCCGTTGTCCTTGACCTGCGGCAGGTTGGCCGGAGGCGGCGTCATGGCGCCGGAGAGCGTGGCGTCCGGCGGCAGGCTCTCCATGATGTCCAGCACGAAGACCACGGTGTCGCCGCCGGCGACGCCCAGCTGGGTGCTGCCCTGGCTGCCGAACGCGGCGGCGGGCGGGGCGACGACCAGCAGCCGGCTGCCGACCTTCTTGCCGATCACGCTCTGGTCGAAGGCCGGCACCAGCTGCCCGCTGCCCGCCTGGTAGAGCTGCGGCTTGCCGCCGGAGTCGTAGGAGCTGGGCAGGTCCTTGCCGGTGGTCCAGTCCTTCGCGGTGTAGTTGACGGTCACCCAGTCGCCCTTGTTGACCGTGGAGCGGTCGCCCTCGCTGACGGTGTTCACCACGAACTGCCCGCTGGGCTGCTGGCCCTCGGGGATGGTGATGGTGGCCTTGCTCCCGAAGCCCCCGCCGGACAGGGTCGGCATCGGCGAGGCCTCGTTCACCGGGGCCGGCACGGTGGGCGCGGCACTGGGCGACGCGGTGGGCGTGGCCTGGCTGACGGGCTTGGGGGAACTGCTGCAGGCCACCGCCAGCAACAGGGGCAGGGTGACAAGCAACCCGGCGGTGCGGCGCACGGCTTTCCTCACTGTCGGTCAAAGTCGGCTCTCCGGACCCGGCTCCGGACTCGACGGACAGCGTATGCGCAGACGGTGCCCGGTCCCGGGAGGCACCACCGGGACCGAACACCGCGAAGATCACATCGGCGGGGGCACCGCTCCCCCGCCGCCGCACGTCAGCAGCACCGGTCGGACACCGGCGCCGCGCCGGTCACAGGCCGGCGCCCACCGGATCACATGCCGGCGATGAGCTTCTCCACCCGCTCGTCGACGGACCGGAACGGGTCCTTGCACAGCACGGTGCGCTGGGCCTGGTCGTTCAGCTTGAGGTGCACCCAGTCGACGGTGAAGTCGCGGCGCTGCTCCTGCGCCCGGCGGATGAAGTCGCCGCGCAGCCGGGCCCGGGTGGTCTGCGGCGGGATCGACTTGGCCTCGAAGGTCTTGAGGTCGGTGGTCACCCGCTGCGCCTGGTTCTTGGCCTGGAGCAGGTAGAACAGGCCGCGGCGGCGGTGGATGTCGTGGTAGGCCAGGTCGATCTGGGCGATCCGGGGGTTGCTCATGCTCATCTGGTGCTTCTCGCGGTAGCGCTCGATGAGCTTGTACTTCATGATCCAGTCGATCTCGTTCGCGACCCCGTCGAGCTGTTCGCTCCGGACCGCCTCCAGGGTGCGGCCCCACAGGTCGAGGACCCGGGCGATGGTGCCGGTGTTGATGCCCTTGCGGTCGGCGAACTCCAGCGCCTTGGTGTAGTACTCCTCCTGGATGTCCAGGGCGCTGGCCTCCCGGCCGTTGGCGAGCCGGACCTGGTGGGTACCGGTGAGGTCGTGGCTGACCTCGCGGATCGCCCGGATCGGGTTCTCCAGGGTGAGGTCGCGCATGACCACGCCGGCCTCGATGAGCCGGAGCACCAGGTCGGTGGAGCCCACCTTGAGCAGGGTGGTGGTCTCCGACATGTTGGAGTCGCCGACGATGACATGCAGCCGGCGGTAGCGCTCGGCGTCGGCGTGCGGCTCGTCGCGGGTGTTGATGATCGGGCGGGAGCGGGTGGTCGCGGAGCTGACGCCCTCCCAGATGTGCTCGGCCCGCTGGCTGACGCAGTAGACCGCGCCGCGCGGGGTCTGCAGCACCTTGCCGGCGCCGCAGATGAGCTGCCGGGTCACCAGGAACGGGATCAGCACGTCCGCCAGCCGGGAGAACTCGCCGTGCCGGGCCACCAGGTAGTTCTCGTGGCAGCCGTAGGAGTTGCCGGCCGAGTCGGTGTTGTTCTTGAACAGGTAGACGTCCCCGGCGATGCCCTCCTCGTGCAACCGCCGCTCGGCGTCCACCAGGAGGCCCTCGAGGATGCGCTCGCCCGCCTTGTCGTGCGTCACCAGCTCGGTGACGTCGTCGCACTCGGGGGTGGCGTACTCGGGGTGGGAGCCCACGTCGAGGTAGAGGCGGGCACCGTTGCGCAGGAACACGTTGCTGCTGCGGCCCCAGGAGACTACGCGGCGGAAGAGGTACCGGGCCACCTCGTCCGGGGACAGCCTGCGCTGCCCGCGGAACGTACAGGTGACGCCGTACTCGTTCTCCAGCCCGAAAATTCGGCGGTCCATGGGCCATCCATTCTCTGATGGGAGCTGTCCGAAACCGCCTCCGCGACGCCGTCGGGGCCGCCGCAGGGGCACCGGGGTCCCCGCGGCGGACGTCGCCGGCCGCCGCGGGGACCCCGCAGGCACTACTGGTCGGAGTCGGCCGGCGGGGTGGCCGCCGGCTTCTCCTCGTCGTCCGTCTCGGCGGACTGGTCGCCGTCGAGCAGCCGGGCGAGCTGACCGCCCAGGATCCGCTTGAACTTGCGCTGCTGGAAGCGCTCGCGGTCGAGGACCGCCACCTCCAGCTGGTCGGGGGTGAGGGTGCGCGGGCTGCCGCCGTTGGGGTCGCGGGCGAGCGAGTCCACGGCGACCTTGATGGCCTCGGTGAGCGAGAACCCGGCCCGGTGGCGCTGGCCGAGGTAGTTGCCGATCGAGTCGGCGTTGCCGCCGACCACCACGTAGTTCTTCTCGTCGACGACCGAGCCGTCCGGGGTCAGCCGGTAGATCTGGTCGTCCTCGGTGCTGCGGCCGACCTCGGCCACGATCAGCTCGACCTCGTAGGGCTTCTCGCCGACCGAGGAGAAGATCGTGCCCAGCGTCTGGGCGTAGACGTTGGCCAGGCCCCGGGCGGTGACGTCGGCCCGGTCGTAGGTGTAGCCGCGCAGGTCGGCGTAGCGCACGCCGCCGATGCGCAGGTTCTCGAACTCGTTGTAGCGGCCGACCGCCGCGAAGGCGATCTGGTCGTAGATCTCGGACACCTTGTGGAGCGCCCTGGAGGTGTTCTCGGCGACGAAGACGATGCCGTCGGCGTAGGTGAGCACGACCACGCTGCGACCACGCGCGATGCCCTTGCGGGCGTACTCCGCGCGGTCCGCCATGGCCTGCTGGGGGGAGACGTAGAACGGTGTCGACACCGGCGGTCGTCCCTTCCTTCTCGGTTGACGGCTAGAGCAGCGGGGCCTGGGGCCCGTTGGGGTGGGTCAGGCGCTGGTCGGTGATGGAGACGGCGATCGCGGTGACCTCCGCCTCGGTGAGCCGGCGGAAGCCGTCCTCGGTGATCAGCGAGACGATCGGGAAGATCTTGCGGGCGAGGTCGGGGCCACCGGTCGCGGAGTCGTCGTCGGCCGCGTCGTAGAGGGCCTGGACGACCATGGTGGACGCCTGCTCGGCCGTCAGGTCCTCGCGGTAGAGCTTCTTCATCGAGCCGCGGGCGAAGACCGAGCCGGAGCCGGTGGCGGCGAAGCCGCGCTCCTCGGAGCGGCCGCCGGTGACGTCGTAGGTGAAGATCCGGCCGCGGCCCAGGTCGGTGTCGTAGCCCGCGAACATCGGGACGACCGCGAGGCCCTGCATCGCCATGCCCAGGTTGCCCCGGATCATGGCGGTCAGCCGGTTGGCCTTGCCCTCCAGGGAGAGGACGGCGCCCTCGATCTTCTCGTAGTGCTCCAGCTCCAGCTGGAACATCCGGACCATCTCGATCGCGAGGCCGGCGGTGCCGGCGACGCCGACCGCGCTGTACTCGTCGGCGGGGAAGACCTTCTCCATGTCGCGCTGGGCGATCACATTGCCCATCGTCGCGCGGCGGTCACCGGCCAGCACCACACCGCCGTCGAAGACCGCGGCGACGATGGTCGTCCCGTGCGGGGCCTCGATGACGCCCTCGGGCAGGCGCTGCCGCCCGGGGATCAGCTCGGGCCGGTGGGCCTCCAGGAAGTCGAGGAACGACGAGGACCCCGGGGTGAGGAAGGCAGCCGGTAGACGCCCGGTGCCACGAGTGTTGGCTTCCACACGATTCCTTCCAGGTAGCTTGAAGCGCGCACTGCCCGACCCTATCGGCCGGGCGATCACTGTCCAGCGGGCCCGTGGGCCGGGACCGGGCGGACGGGCGGCTCGCGCCGCCCGTCCGCCGTCATCGGCCGCGACCGTGAATTCCCGGAATGCCCGCCGGGCGCCCGGCCGGTTTCCGGTCCGGTTACTGTCCGCCCTTTTGCACGAACTGCCGCACGAAATCCTCGGCGTTCGATTCCAGGACCTCGTCGATTTCGTCCAGAACCGCGTCGACGTCGTCGCTCAGCTTTTCCTGGCGTTCCTTGAGCTCGTCGGAATTCTGCGCTTCCGCGGCCTGCTCCTCGACCTCCTCGGAGGAGCGGTTCGCCCGCTGCTGGCCGCCGCCGGTGTCCTTGCTCGCCATTTACCTCACCCCGCTCGATCATCTGGCACGGTTTGGTCGCTGCTTGCTGCATCGACCCTATACACAAGCTGCGACAACCCGCTTCCGGTTTGCCGGTGGCGCTTCCTGTCCAACACCCGCCGTCCCCCCGGATGATTCCCATTTGCCCGGGCTTCACCCGTGGTGATCGAAAAGTTACCCGCCGGAGAGCACCCGCAGCAGGTCCTCCGCCGTGCGGCAGCGGTCCAGCAGCGCCTTGACGTGGTTGCGGGTGCCGCGCAGCGGCTCCAGGGTGGGGACCCGCTGCAGCGAGTCCCGGCCCGGCAGGTCGAAGATCACCGAGTCCCAGGAGGCCGCCGCGACGTGCTCCGCGTACTGCTCGAGACAGCGCCCCCGGAAGTACGCCCGGGTGTCCTCCGGCGGCTTGGTGACGGCCCTGACGACCTCTTCCTCGGTCACCAGCCGGTCGAACCGGCCACGGGCCACCAGACGGTTGTAGAGGCCCTTCTCGGGCCGCACGTCGCTGTACTGGAGGTCGACCAGGGCGAGCCGCGGGTTGTCCCACTCCAGCCCGTCCCGGTTGCGGTAGCCCTCCAGGAGCTCCCGCTTGGCGATCCAGTCCAGCTGCCGGGAGAGCGACATCGGGTCCCGCTCCAGCCGGCCCAGCACGTCCTCCCAGCGGGCCAGCACGTCCACGGTCTGCTCGTCGGCGTCGGTGCCGAAGCGGTCCTCGACGTACTTGCGGGCCAGCTCGAAGTACTCCAGCTGGAGCTGGACGGCGGTGAGCCGGCGCCCGCTGCGCAGTGTGACCAGGTGCTTCAGCGAGGGGTCGTGGGAGATCCGGTGCAGGGTGCGCACCGGCTGGTCGACGGCCAGGTCGGAGGTGATGAAGGCGTCCTCGATCATGGCCAGGACCAGCGAGGTGGTGCCGAGCTTGAGGTAGGTGGAGATCTCGGAGAGGTTGGCGTCCCCGATGATCACGTGCAGCCGGCGGTACTTCTCGGCGTCGGCGTGCGGCTCGTCCCTGGTGTTGATGATCGGGCGCTTGAGGGTGGTCTCCAGTCCCACCTCGACCTCGAAGAAGTCGGCGCGCTGGCTGATCTGGAAGCCGTGCGCGGAGCCGTCCTGCCCGATCCCGATCCGGCCGGCGCCGGTGACCACCTGGCGGGAGACGAAGAACGGGGTGAGGTGGCGGACGATGTCGGCGAACGGGGTCGCCCGCTTCATCAGGTAGTTCTCGTGGGTGCCGTAGGAGGCGCCCTTGTTGTCGGTGTTGTTCTTGTACAGGTGGATGGTCTGCCCGTTGGGCAGTTCCAGGGCGCGCTGTGCGGCTGCCGCCATGATCCGTTCGCCGGCCTTGTCCCAGAGCACGGCGTCGCGCGGGTTGGTCACCTCGGGCGAGCTGTACTCGGGGTGCGCGTGGTCCACGTAGAACCGCGCGCCGTTGGTGAGGATGATGTTGGCGAGGCCGATGTCCTCGTCCGTCAGCTGGCTGGCGTCGGCGATGTCCCGTGCGAGGTCGAAGCCCCGGGCATCGCGCAGCGGATTCTCCTCCTCGAAGTCCCAGCGGGCCCGCCGGGCCCGGTGCATCGCCGCCGCGTACGCGTTGACGATCTGGGACGAGGTGAGCATGGCGTTGGCGTTGGGGTGCCCGGGCACGGAGATCCCGTACTCGGTCTCGATGCCCATCACGCGCCGTACGGTCATGCGGCCCTCCTTGCCCCGGTGCGCCGCCCCCGACGGACGGCACACGCTGACGTACCGCTGATCAACACCGACGCCGGGCCGTCTGCCCGCGAACGGTGGGTCGAGCCTAGAACGCCGTACCGATCGGCGGGCCCCGAGACGCGCCGTCCGGCTGCGGGGCCGCGAGGCGCCACAGCCGGACGGGGTGCGTGCGTTCCGGAGGTCCGGACCGGACCGGTTACAGGTACTGCCCGGTGTTGGCGACAGTGTCGATGGAGCGGCCGGACTCGGCGCCCTGCTTCCCGGTGACCAGGGTGCGGATGAAGACGATCCGCTCGCCCTTCTTGCCGGAGATCCGGGCCCAGTCGTCCGGGTTGGTGGTGTTGGGCAGGTCCTCGTTCTCCTTGAACTCGTCCACGCAGGCGTTGAGCAGGTGGGAGACCCGCAGACCCCGCTGGCCGTGGTCGAGGTAGTCCTTGATGGCCATCTTCTTGGCCCGGTCGACGATGTTCTGGATCATCGCGCCGGAGTTGAAGTCCTTGAAGTACAGGACCTCCTTGTCACCGTTGGCGTAGGTGACCTCCAGGAAGCGGTTCTCCTCCGTCTCGGAGTACATCCGCTCCACCACGGACTGGATCATCGCGGCGACGGTGGCCTCCAGCGAGCCGTCGTGCTCCTTGACGTCGTCCGGGTGGAAGGGCAGCGAGCCCTTGAGGTACTTGGAGAAGATGTCCTTGGCCGCCTCGGCGTCCGGGCGCTCGATCTTGATCTTGACGTCCAGGCGGCCGGGCCGCAGGATCGCCGGGTCGATCATGTCCTCGCGGTTCGAGGCGCCGATGACGATGACGTTCTCCAGGCCCTCCACGCCGTCGATCTCGGCGAGCAGCTGCGGGACGATGGTGTTCTCCACGTCCGAGCTGACGCCGGAGCCGCGGGTGCGGAAGAGCGACTCCATCTCGTCGAAGAAGACGATGACCGGCGTGCCCTCGCTGGCCTTCTCGCGGGCCCGCTGGAAGACCAGGCGGATCTGCCGCTCGGTCTCACCGACGTACTTGTTGAGCAGCTCCGGACCCTTGATGTTGAGGAAGTAGCTCTTCCCCTGGGGCCGGCCGGTGACCTCGGCGACCTTCTTGGCCAGCGAGTTCGCCACCGCCTTGGCGATCAGCGTCTTGCCGCAGCCGGGCGGGCCGTAGAGCAGGACGCCCTTGGGCGGGCGCAGCTCGTACTCCTTGAAGAGGTCGGCGTGCAGGTAGGGCAGCTCGACCGCGTCGCGGATCTGCTCGATCTGGTTCGCCAGGCCGCCGATCTGGCGGTAGTCGATGTCCGGGACCTCTTCGAGGACGAGCTCCTCGACCTCGGCCTTCGGCACGACCTCGTACACGTAGCCGGACCGCGGTTCGAGCAGGAGGGCGTCCCCCGCCCGGAGGGTGATCTCGCGCAGCGGTTCGGCGAGGCGCACCACCCGCTCCTCGTCGGTGTGGCCGACGACCAGGGCCCGCTCACCGTCCTCGAGGACCTCCTTGAGGGTGACGAGGTCGCCGATGCTCTCGAAGGCCATCGCGTCCACGATGTTGAGGGCCTCGTTGAGCATCACTTCCTGGCCGCGCCGCAGTTCGTCGAGGGCGACGTTGGGGCTGACGTTCACGCGGAGCTTGCGGCCGCCGGTGAAGATGTCGGCGGTGCCGTCCTCGTTGGAGCTGAGGAACACGCCGAATCCGGCCGGGGGCTGTGCCAGCCGGTCCACTTCCTCCTTGAGGGCCACGATCTGGTCGCGGGCCTCGCGCAGGGTGGAGGCGAGCCGTTCGTTCTGGGCGGTCACGCCGGCCAGGTTGGTCTGGAGCTCGACGATCCGCTCTTCGAGGATTCTCGAATTGCGCGGCGAGTCGGCGAGCTTGCGGCGCAGTCCGGCGATTTCCTGCTCAAGGTACGAGACCTGAGCGGCCTCGTCGGAACCACGAGCGGGCCTGCCGGTGCTGCGGTTGTAGTCGTCATCGTGGGCTGCCACGGTCCTCACCTCCTCCGGGGAGCTGGACGCTTCCAGACCCTACCTGGGACCAGGGGTCCGTAAACCCCTAGATCAAGAAAGATGGAACGGGCGTGTCCGATCTTCGCCCTCGCGTGCTTCCCCTCTGCTAGGGGGATACCCACCGCGCACCGGCCAAAGCGGACCAGATGTATCGTCGATCGAGTCGATATCCGATCGCGACCGACGCCCGAGGTCCGATCGTTGTACGAATGGCGGGAATGCCCCAGGACGGGGCGTCCCGGGACAGAAACGGCGGACGAAACATGTCGGTGAGCGGGACGACGGCAGCGGCAGAGCCGCTGGAAGTCTGGATCGACCAGGACCTGTGCACCGGCGACGGCATCTGCGCGCAGTACGCCCCGGAGGTCTTCGAGCTGGACATCGACGGCCTCGCCTATGTGAAGGGCGAGGACGACGAGCTGCGCCAGCAGCCGGGCGAGACGGTGCGAGTGCCGCTGACGCTGCTTCAGGACGTGGTGGACTCGGTGAAGGACTGCCCCGGCGACTGCATCCACGTGCGCCGGGTCAACGACCGGGTCGAGGTCTTCGGGCCTGACGCCGAGTAGGCCGAGCAGGCCCGGGCCGGCACGGCCCGGGTACGGCCTAGGTGAGGGCCAGTGGGGCGGCGGTCTGGGAGCGGTCCCAGGCGCCGCCCTTGTGCGTCCAGGTGAGGTCGAGCGAGATGTCGGGGGCGAAGCGCGGCACCTCGTCGCTCGAGTACCCCTGCGCGTGGCCGGTGATGGCGCCGTCCGAACGCAGCGCGAGCCGGCTGACGATCAGGTTCTCGCGCTCCGAGAGCAGGGTGGCGAGCACGGCGGGGCGGCCGCCGGGGCCGGGGCCGAGCAGGAAGACGCCGTCGGGCGGGGTGCCGTTCCCGGCCGCGCAGTGCGCGGCGGTGACGGTACCGGGCCGGCCGTCGCCGAGGTCGGCGGCGAAGCTGACGGCTATGGTCACCGGGAACGGCCCGCAGTCGAGCGGGAGTTCGGCCCGGGCCGGATCGGGTGCGGCCGCCGCGGGCAGGGCCTTGGGGGTGGGCCGGGCGGGCCCGGTGGTGCCGCCGGCGGGGCCGGCGGCGAGTGCGGCCGCCACCACGGCGGCGCAGCCTCCCACCGTCACGCCCCAGTGCCAGGGGGTGGTGCGCCCCCGACCGGGGCCGGTGCGGCCCGTCGCGGTCCGCTGTCCAGCCGTCGTCCCGACCGCGGTCTCCACCAGGCGTCCCCTCCAGTGGTCTGTGTGAGCGAGCATCGTCCCACACCGGGGCGGCCGGGAGGTGTCACGGGTGTGCGGGAACGCGGGAGGGGTGGTACGGCGATGCCGTACCACCCCTCCGGGAGGTGTTCTCAGCCGAGGTCGACCTGGTCGGCGCCCTCGGTGCGGGCGGCGGCCCGGGCGGCCGCGCGCTCCTGCAGGGTGGGCTCGGGGGCCCCGTTGTCGTACTCCTCGCCGTAGGCGCCCTTGGCCGGGCGGCGGCGGCGCAGCGGCGGCTCGACGCCGTCGGCGAGGCGCCGGGCGGTGAGCAGGAAGCCGGTGTGGCCGATCATCCGGTGGTCCGGGCGGACGGCCAGGCCCTCCAGGTGCCAGGTGCGGACCATGGTCTCCCAGGCCTGCGGCTCGGTGTAGGTCCCGTGCTCGCGCAGCGCCTCGACGGTCCTGGACATCTGCGTGGTGGTGGCCACGTAGCAGCAGATGAGGCCGCCGGGGACGAGCGCCTTGGAGGCGACGTCCAGGCACTCCCAGGGGGCGAGCATGTCCAGGATGACGCGGTCGACGTCGGACTCGACCAGGTTGTCCTGGAGGTCGCCGACGGTGAGCTTCCACGCCGGGTGCGAGCCGCCGAAGTAGCGCTCGACGTTGGACTGCGCGATGTCGGCGAAGTCCTGGCGGCGCTCGTACGAGGCGAGCAGGCCGGTGTCGCCGACGGCGCGCAGCAGGTACGTGGACAGCGCGCCGGAGCCGACGCCGGCCTCGACCACGCGGGCACCCGGGAAGATGTCGGCCATCGCCAGGATCTGCCCCGCGTCCTTGGGGTAGATCACGGCGGCGCCGCGCGGCATGGACAGGACGTAGTCGGGGAGCAGGGGGCGCAGCGCGAGGTACGGGACGTTCCCCGTGGTGCGCACGACCGTGCCCTCGGGGGCGCCGATCAGCTCGTCGTGGGGGAACGCACCCTTGTGGGTGTGGAACTGGTTCCCGGCCTGGAGCGTGAACGTGTAGTGGCGGCCCTTGGGGTCGGTCAGCTGGACCTGGTCCCCGACCTGGAAGGGCCCGCGTCGGCGGGTGGCACCGGTCGGTTCGGACATGCGGACAATCCTAAGGGAAGCGCGCCGTCCGCCTGACCAGGTGATCGTCCCCGCCTTGCCGGGCGGTGGTCTCAGCGGCCGCTGACGGCGGCGGTCAGCCGCTGTTCGATGTCGGTGAGCGTGGCGACGCCGAACACCCGTCCGTCCTCCTCGACCACCAAGTACTCCCCGGCGGGGGTGGCCCGGACGGCGCGCAGCAGGTCCTCGCCGGCGAGGTCGGCGGAGAGCCGCAGCCCGGGTTCGAGGTCGCGGGCGAGCGGGCCGACGGCGACCCAGGGGCGGCGGTGCTCGGGGACGGCGCGCACGGCGGACTCGCGGACGAGGGCGATCGGCTCGCCGCGCCCGTCGACGACGACGACGGCGCCGGCCTGGGCCTCGTGGGCGCGCCGCATGGCCTCGCCGAGCGGGGTGTCGGCGGTGACCTCGACGGCCCGGCGGGCGAGGTCGCGCAGCCGCAGGCCGGGCAGGACCTCCTTGAGCCGGGCGTTGCGCAGGGCGCCGGTGGCGCCGTTCCAGATGATGGCGGCGAGGACGGCGGCGAGGACGGCGTCGACCAGGGTGTCGGTGCGGCTGCGGTCGAGTTCGCGGGCGGAGCTGACCAGCGGCAGGCCGATCAGGACGGCGACGGCGAGCACCCGGCCGGCCCAGGCGGCGGCGACGGTGCCGGTCATCGGCCGGCCGGTGACCGCCCAGACGACGGCGCGCAGCATCCGGCCGCCGTCGAGCGGCAGGCCGGGCAGCAGGTTGAAGGCGGCGACGACGAGGTTGGAGACCATCAGGCCGGTGAGCAGGACGCCGGGGACGGTGGACAGCTCGACGGCCTGGAGGGCGAGGTAGAACACGCCGCCGAGGACGAGCGAGAGCAGTGGGCCGACGAAGGCCAGCCAGAACTCGCGCCAGGGGCGTTCGGCCTCGTTCTCGATCTCCGAGACGCCGCCGAAGAACTGCAGCTGGATGCGGCGCACGCCGAGCTTGTAGCGCAGGGCGACCAGGGTGTGGGCGAGTTCGTGGATCAGCACCGAGCCGTAGAAGGCGACGGCGAAGAAGAAGGCGAGGAGGTAGCGGGCGGCGCCGAGCTCGGGCAGGACCCGGTCGAGCTGGCCGCCGAAGACCCAGGTGATGAGGGCGGCGATGACGAACCAGGACGGGGTGACGTAGATCGGTACGCCGAAGGGGCGGCCCATCAGGATGCCGCCGCGGGGCTCCGGGTCCTCGGGCGGCGGGGGCCCGGGCCGGGTGCCGCTGTCGTGCGGTGGCTGGTCGGAGGTCCGCCGGCCACTGGAGTCGCTCACCGTGTTCCCTTCGTCCGTCTGCCACCGGCGCGCGCCGCGCGCCGGTGCGCCCACGCTACGTGATCGGGGCGGTCGTCCGGCGCGCGCCCCTCGCCTTCCCACTGCCTTCATACCCACCCGCGGGCGGCTTGCGGCAGCACCGTGGCAGCGGGATGACAGCGCAGGGCAATAGGGTCTGGGGTATGCAGCAGACCGAGACCAGCAGCGCCGTCGTGGCCCCGGCGCGGGCGGCGGCGGCCCCGACCGGGCTGTCCCCGTCGCGCGCGGGCGACTTCCTGACCTGCCCGCTGTTGTACCGGCTGCGGGTGATCGACCGGCTGCCGGAGCCGCCGAGCTCGGCGGCGACCCGGGGCACGCTGGTGCACGCGGTGCTGGAGCGGCTGTTCGACTCCCCGGCGGCGGACCGTACGCCGGAGCGGGCGCTGGGGCTGCTGCGCCCGCAGTGGGAGCGGCTGCTGGGCGAGCGGCCGGAGCTGGCCGGGCTGTTCCCGGAGGACCCGGACGGCGCGGCGCTGACGCGCTGGCTGGGGGACGCGGAGAAGCTGGTCGCCCAGTGGTTCCGGCTGGAGGACCCGACCCGGCTGCACCCGGTGGAGCGCGAGCTCTACGTGGAGACGGCCCTGGAGTCGGGGCTGCTGCTGCGCGGCTACATCGACCGGGTCGACGTCGCGCCGACCGGCGAGGTCCGGTTGGTGGACTACAAGACCGGCCGGGCGCCCTCGAGGGATTTCGAGGGCAGGGCGATGTTCCAGATGAAGTTCTACGCGCTGGTGGTCTGGCGCTGGAAGGGCGTGCTCCCCCGGCGGCTGCAGCTGGTCTACCTGGGCGGCGGCGGGGACGTGGTCAGCTACGACCCGGACGAGGCGGACCTGCTGGCCGTGGAGCGCAAGCTGCTGGCGCTGTGGGAGCGGATCGGCCTGGCGGTGGCGACCGGCGACTTCCCGGCGACCCGCAACCGGCTCTGCGACTGGTGCGACCACCGGGCCAGCTGTCCGGCACGCCCCCGCCGTACCCGCTGCCACTGGCGCGTACGCCCGACGAGGACGATCCCACGGGGGATCCGACGAGCAAGGAGTCCTAGGTGACGATCCGAGTGCTGCTGGTCGACGACCAGCCGCTGCTGCGCACCGGTTTCCGGATGATCCTGGAGGCCGAGTCCGACCTGGTGGTGGTCGGTGAGGCCGGCGACGGCCAGCAGGCGCTTGACCAGGTGCGGGCGCTGCAGCCCGATGTGGTGCTGATGGACATCCGGATGCCGCGGATGGACGGGGTGGAGGCGACCCGCCGGATCGCCGGTCCGGGGCGGGACGGCCCGGCGAAGGTGCTGGTGCTGACCACCTTCGACCTGGACGAGTACGTGGTGGAGGCGCTGCGCGCGGGTGCGAGCGGCTTCCTGCTGAAGGACGTGCCGGCGGAGGAGCTGGTGCAGGCGATCCGGGTGGTGGCGGACGGCGCGGCGATGCTGGCGCCGTCGATCACCCGTCGGCTGCTGGACATGTACGCCACCAAGCTGCCCTCGGGCGAGGAGGCGCCGCCGCAGGCGCTGAACGCGCTGACCGAGCGGGAGCTGGAGGTGCTGAAGCTGGTGGCGCGCGGGCTGTCGAACGCGGAGATCGCGGCGGAGCTGTTCGTCAGCGAGACGACGGTGAAGACGCATGTCGGCCATGTGCTGACGAAGCTGCAGCTGCGCGACCGGGTGCAGGCGGCGGTGTACGCGTACGAGAGCGGCCTGGTGCGGCCGGGCGCGCTGTAGGCGCCGGGAACGGACGGCGGCCCGTCCGCCGCTGCCCCGGTCCGGGGTGGTGGCGGACGGGCCGCTTCGTCGTGGGCGGGGCGCCGGCCCCTCGGGTCACTTGCCCTTGCCGACCCGGCCGATCTCCCAGAAGCGGAAGAAGCCGGTGGTGTCGACGGTCGACTCCACGCCGGTGATGTTGGACCGGGAGGTGTAGAACGCCTTGTTCTGGAACAGCGGGATCAGCGGGACGTTCTCGGCCACGATGCCCTGGATCTGGGCGTAGAGGCTGCTGGCGGTGGCGCGGTCGGTCTGCTTGAGGGTGTCGGGCACCAGCTTCTGGCTGATCCGCGGGTCGTCCCAGCCGTGGTGGTAGGAACCGCCCTCGACGATCAGCGGCGCGACGTAGTTGTCCGGGTCCGGGTAGTCCGCGAACCAGCCGATCAGGTACATCTGGTACTTGCTCTCGTTCCAGCCCTTCTTGAAGGCGTCCCAGTCGGGCTCCTGCTGGACGGTGACCTGGAACAGGCCGCCGGCCTCCAGCTGCTTCTTGAGGGTCTCGGCCTCGACGGCCTCGGCGCGCGAGCGCGACCAGGTGAGGTTGAGCTTGACCGGGGTGGCCACCTTGGCGGCGGCGAGGATCGCCTTGGCCTTTGCGGGGTCCTGGTCGCCGTAGCGGTCGAAGAAGGCCGTGTTGTGGCCGGTGACGCCGGCCGGGACCATCGAGTACAGCGCCTGGACGGTGCGCGCGAAGACGTCGCGGGAGAGCGACTTGCGGTCGACCAGCTGGGCGGCGGCCTGACGGACGGCGACGTTGCCGGCGGTGGCGTCCTTGGTGTTGAACACCAGGTAGCGGGTGTCGTTGCTGTCGCCCTCGACGACGCGCAGGTCGGTCTTGCCGCCCTGCTGGTCGGAGAGGATCTGCGCGGCGGTGTTCGGCTCCAGGCTGTTGTCGGCCAGGTCGACCTCACCGTTGTCGATCGCGGTCTTGAGGTCGGTCGGCTTGTCGAAGTAGCGCAGCACGAACTTCTTGTTCCGCAGCTTGGCGTCGCCGGTGTACTTGTCGTTCGGCAGGAGCACGACCTTGGCCGGGCCGCTCTTGGGGGTCGCCTCGATGGAGTCGATCCGGTACGGGCCGGAGCCGACCAGCTTGTCGTTCGACAGCGCCCTGTCGGCCGGGAAGACCTCCTGGTCGACGATCGCGCCGGCCGGGCCGGCCAGCTTGGCCGGGAGAGTGGCGTCGGGCTGGGCGAGGTGGAAGAGCACCTCGGTGTCGTTGACCGCTTCGACCGTCTTGATCGACGACAGCAGGCCGGCCGGGCCGTTGGCGTCGTTGATCTTCAGGGTCCGCTGGATCGAGTGGACGACGTCGGCGGAGGTCAGCGCGTGGCCGTTGGAGAACTTCAGCCCGCTCTTGAGCGTGCAGTGGTACTGGGTGGCGTCGCCGGCGGTGAACTCGCAGGCCTGGGCGGCGTCCGGGGTGGGGGCGCTGGACGCGGCCGGGTAGCTCAGCAGCGACTGGAAGGTGTTGCGCAGCAGCAGCCAGGAGCCGGCGTCGTAGGCGACGGCCGGGTCCAGGGCGGTGGTCGTCGCGGTGGTGCCCAGGGTGATCGCCTTGTCGCCGTCGCCCTTGACGGCGTCGGTCACCGAGCCGCAGCCGGCCACCGACACGGCCACGATTCCGGCGCAGCCGAGCGCGGCCAGTCGTTCAGCGGAGTTCTTCACGGGTCGCGTCCTTCTGGGTGCGGGGCTGCGACCGCGGGCACGACGGGGGTGCCCGTCAGCGGCGGTGCCTGGGCTCGGGGGTGGAACGAACTGGAGTAGCGTGCCATATCGAACACACACCCCCGATACCCGCACAGGTGACAGTTGGGACACGGGCGGGTGCGCTGGGCTGGCCTCTCCTACGAGTTGTCAGGCAATGCCCGTTTTCTCCCCGGGCAGTCTCCCGGCCCGGCCGGATCCGTCCGCTTACCGGTCGGTACTGGCGCTCCGCAATGAGACGACAATCACACTCGCGAGGCGACCAGCGAGCGCAACAGCTCCAGATCGACCTGTTCCAGCGAGGACAGCACCAGACGCCCCGGCGCGGGCTCGATCGGCGCCACCGAGGGAACGGCGATCACCGGGCAGCCGGCCGCCTCGGCGGCCCGCACCCCGGTCGGCGCGTCCTCCACCACCACGCAGCGGGCCGGTTCGGCGCCGAGCCGGCGGGCCGCCTCCAGGTACGGGTCCGGGTGCGGCTTGGTGCGGGCCACCTCGTCGCCCGCGACCGAGAAGGCGAAGTGCTCGGCGCCGAGCGAGCGGAGCACGAGGTCGATGATGTGCCGGTGCGAGGCGGACACCAGGGCGGCCGGGATGCCGTGCGCGGCCAGCGTGTTGAGCAGCCGCTCGGCGCCCGGCATCAGCGGCACCCCGCCGTCCAGCAGGTCGACGAAGCGCCGGTTGATCAGCACGGTCAGCTCGGCCGGCGAGAGGTCCACCCCGGTGCTGGCCAGCAGGTGGTCGATGACCCGGGTCATCGGGCCGCCGACCACCTGGGCGCGGTCCTCGGCGGTCAGCTCGTGGCCCAGCTCGGCGAAGAGCGAGGCCTCCGCCTGCCACCAGTAGTCCTCGGTGTCGACCAGCGTCCCGTCCATGTCCAGCAGCACCGCCTGCAGGCCCCGGTCGTCGTCGCCGCGGCCGAGAGTCGGGGTGGCGGTGGAGATGGTGGTCATTGGCGGGATCCTTCCGTCCGTGCCCGGATCGGACCCGGGGATGGCACAGGCCGGCCCGCTTTTGAGCGGACCGGCCCGTTCAGGATCATCAAGGATACGCCCGGGGACCCCGAATGAAGCGAACGCTGCGCAGCGTGGGCATTACCGGGCGTTGAAGTACTTGGCCTCCGGGTGGTGGATCACAATCGCGTCGGTGGACTGCTCGGGGTGCAGCTGGAACTCCTCGGAGAGCACCACGCCGATCCGCTCGGGCTTCAGCAGCTCGGCGATCTTGGCGCGGTCCTCCAGCTCCGGGCAGGCCCCGTAGCCGAGCGAGAACCGGGCGCCGCGGTACTTGAGCGCGAACATGTCCTTGACGTCCTGCGGGTCCTCGTCGCCGAAGCCCAGCTCGTAGCGGACCCGGGCGTGCCAGAACTCGGCCAGCGCCTCGGCCAGCTGGACGGACAGGCCGTGCAGCTCCAGGTAGTCCCGGTAGGAGTTGTCGGCGAACAGCTCGTTGGCCGCCTCGGAGATCCGGTTGCCCATGGTGACCACCTGGAGGCCCAGCACGTCGCGGACCCCGGACTCCTCCGGACGGAAGAAGTCGGCCAGGCAGAGCCGGCGCCCGCGCCGCTGGCGCGGGAAGGTGAAGCGGGTCCGCTCGCTGCCGTCCTCGTGGAAGACGACCAGGTCGTCGCCCTTGGAGTTCGCCGGGTAGAAGCCGTAGACGACCGCCGCCTCCAGCCAGCCCTCGGTCTGCAGCCGGTCCAGCCACATCCGCAGCCGCGGCCGGCCCTCGGTCTCCACCAGCTCCTCGTACGAGGGGCCCTCGCCGCTCCGGGCGGCCTTGAGGCCCCACTGCCCCTTGAACAGCGCGTCCTCGTCCAGCCAGGAGGAGTAGTCGGCGAACGGCACGCCCTTGACGATCCGGTCGCCCCAGAACGGCGGCTCGGGCACCCGGTTGTCGACCGCGACGTCGGAGCGGATCTGGCCGAGGTTGACCTCCTCCGGTTCCTCGACCTCGACCCGGGCGTGCCGGCGCTGCTTGAGCTCGGGCAGGGTGGCGCCGGGCACGCCGCGCTTGACCGCGATCAGCGCGTCCATCAGCCGCAGGCCCTCGAAGGCGTCCCGGGCGTAGCGGACCTCGCCCTCGTAGATCTCGTGCAGGTCCTGCTCGACGTAGGCGCGGGTCAGCGCGGCGCCGCCGAGGATCACCGGGTAGTCGGCCGCCAGCTTGCGCTGGTTCAGCTCCTGCAGGTTCTCCTTCATGATCACGGTGGACTTCACCAGCAGGCCGGACATCCCGATGACGTCCGCCCGGTGCTCCTGGGCGGCGTCCAGGATCGCCGAGACCGGCTGCTTGATGCCCAGGTTGACCACGGTGTAGCCGTTGTTGGACAGGATGATGTCGACCAGGTTCTTGCCGATGTCGTGGACGTCGCCCTTGACGGTGGCCAGCACGATGGTGCCCTTGCCCTCGTCGTCGGACTTCTCCATGTGCGGCTCCAGGTGGGCCACCGCGGTCTTCATGACCTCGGCCGACTGGAGCACGAACGGCAGCTGCATCTGGCCGGAGCCGAACAGCTCGCCGACCACCTTCATGCCCGCCAGCAGCGTGCTGTTGACGATCTCCAGTGCCGGGCGCTCCGTCAGCGCCTCGTCGAGGTCGGCCTCCAGGCCGTTCCGCTCGCCGTCGATGATCCGGCGCTGGAGCCGCTCCTCCAGCGGCAGCGCGGCCAGCTCCTCCGCCTTGGAGGCCCTGACCGAGGAGGAGGAGACGCCCTCGAACAGCTGCAGCAGCTTCTGGAGCGGGTCGTAGCCCTCGCTGCGCCGGTCGTACACCAGGTCGAGCGCGACCTCGCGCTGGTCCTCGGGGATCCGCGCCATCGGCAGGATCTTGGAGGCGTGCACGATCGCCGAGTCCAGGCCCGCCTCGACGCACTCGTTCAGGAAGACCGAGTTGATCACCATCCGGGCGGCCGGGCTGAGGCCGAAGGAGATGTTGGACAGACCGAGGGTGGTCTGCACGTCCGGGTGGCGGCGCTTGAGCTCGCGGATCGCCTCGATGGTCTCGATGCCGTCCCGGCGCGACTCCTCCTGACCGGTGCCCAGGGTGAACGCCAGGCAGTCGACCAGGATCGAGCCCTCGTCGACGCCGTACTCGCCGGTCAGCTGGGCGATCAGCCGCTCGGCGATCTCGACCTTCTTGGCGGCGGTGCGGGCCTGGCCCTCCTCGTCGATGGTCAGCGCGATCAGGCCGGCGCCGTGCTCGCGGGCCAGCGAGGCGATCCGGCCGAAGCGGGTGTCCGGGCCGTCGCCGTCCTCGTAGTTCACCGAGTTCAGCACGGCGCGCCCGCCGAGCGACTCCAGACCGGCCCGCAGCACCTCCGGCTCGGTGGAGTCCAGCACGATCGGCAGGGTGGAGGCGGTGGCCAGCCGGCCGGCGATCTCCTTCATGTCGGCGACGCCGTCACGGCCGACGTAGTCCACGCAGAGGTCCAGCAGGTGGGAGCCGTCCCGGATCTGGTCCCGGGCGATCTCCACGCAGGCCTGCCAGTCGCCGGCCAGCATCGACTCGCGGAACTTCTTCGAACCGTTGGCGTTGGTGCGCTCGCCGATCGCCAGGTACGAGGTGTCCTGACGGAACGGCACCGACTGGTACAGCGAGGACGCGGCCGACTCGGGGCGCGGCTCGCGCGGGGCGACCGGACGGCCCTGCACCCGCTCGACCACCTGGCGCAGGTGCTCGGGGGTGGTGCCGCAGCAGCCGCCGACCAGCGAGAGCCCGTAGTCGCGGGTGAACAGGTCGTGCGCGTCGGCCAGCTCGGACGGGCTCAGCGGGTAGTGCGCGCCGTCCTTGCCCAGCACCGGCAGGCCCGCGTTGGGCATGCAGGACAGCCCGATCCGGGCGTTCTTCGCCAGGTAGCGCAGGTGCTCGCTCATCTCGGCCGGGCCGGTGGCGCAGTTCAGACCGATGTAGTCGACGCCGAGCGGCTCCAGCGCGGTCAGCGCGGCGCCGATCTCCGAGCCGAGCAGCATGGTGCCCGTGGTCTCCACCGTCACCTGGACCAGCACCGGCAGGTCCAGGCCCGCCTCGGCCAGGGCCTGCTTGGAACCCAGGATCGCGGCCTTGGTCTGCAGCAGGTCCTGGCTGGTCTCCACCAGCAGGGCGTCCGCGCCGCCGGCGATCAGACCGGCCGCGTTCACCCGGAAGCCCTCGCGCAGGACCTCGTACGGGGCGTGGCCCAGGGTCGGCAGCTTGGTGCCGGGGCCGATCGAGCCGAGCACCCAGCGGGTGCGGCCGTCCCCGGCGGCGTGCGCGTCGGCGGCCTCGCGGGCCAGCCGGGCACCGGCCTCGGAGAGCTCGAAGATCCGGTCGGCGATCTCGTACTCGCCGAGCGCGGAGAAGTTGGCGCCGAAGGTGTTGGTCTCCACGCAGTCCACGCCCACCGCGAAGTAGGCGTCGTGGACCGAGCGGACGATGTCGGGCCTGGTCAGGTTGAGGACCTCGTTGCAGCCCTCCAGGTTCTGGAAGTCCTCCAGCGTCGGGTCCTGCGCCTGGAGCATGGTGCCCATCGCTCCGTCGGCGACCACCACCCGGGTGGCGAGTGCCTCACGCAGCGCGTTCGCGCGGCTCTGCGGGGTGACGGACGGGCTGGCGGCAATGGCCATGGGGCTTCTCCCTGGGTGCGACGGCTGTCGGCTTTGCGAACCCGCTGAATCGGGGACGCACGTGGCCAGGGTATCCGGCCCCCGCCGGGAGAAGGCCACCTATTCCGTATCCTGAACGCTCGGCCGAACAGGGGGGAACGACCGGGTGACCAGGATTCGGACACTGATACGAGACGGCGTCCGGCGGACCGGGAGCGCCGCGGCCGCCCGGACGCGGGCGCTCCGGTCCCGCTGGCGCGGCTGGTCGCGATGGCGCAAGAGCCTGGTGGTGGCGCTGACGGCGCTGGCCGTGGTGCTGGTCCCGGTCGGCTCGGCGGCGCTCGCGCTGCGCCTGCAGTACGTCGGCGACCCCTCCCCCGAGGCCCGCAGCCGCGGCCGTGACGCACTCTGGCTCGGCCACGCCTGGGTGGACGGCCGGAAGAGTGACGCGGACCTCGCGGCGCTCGCCGAACGGCTGGCCGGCACCGGCGTCCGCGACCTCTATGTGCACACCGGTCCGCTGGAGCACGACGGCTCGCTGCCGCCCGCCGTGCACCCCCGGGCGCGCTGGTTCACCGAGGCCGCGCACCGGGCGCTGCCCGGGGTCCGGGTGCAGAGCTGGCTCGGCGACGAGGTGAAGCCCGAGAAGGACGCCCTGGACCTGGAGGACGCCGCCACCCGCGACCGGGTCACCGCCTCCGCCCGCCAGGTCCTGGACCTCGGCTTCGACGGCGTGCACTTCGACATGGAGCCGATCCGCCCCGGCTCCGCCGGCTGGCTCGCCCTGCTCGACCAGGTCCGCCCGGTCACCGCCGGGCGTGGCGCGAAACTGTCCGTCGCCGCCCCGCAGATCGACCCGCTGCCCTACCAGCACACCGTCGCCATCGCGCTCACGGACCACGGCAAGTGGTGGGACCAGGCGTACTTCACCGCCACCGCCCGCCGGGTCGACCAGATCGCGGTGATGACCTACGACTCCAGCATGCCGACCGAGGGGTTCTACGGCGCCTACAACGCCTACCAGACCGAACTCGCCCTGGAGGCCACCCCGGCGGAGGTCGACCTGCTGATGGGCCTGCCGTTCTACTGGGAGGACAAGTGGGGCCACTGGGGCCGCGCCGAGACGGTGACCGCCGGGATCCGGGGCGTCCGGCTGGGCCTGGGCCGGCAGGACCCGCACCGGCCGAACTTCGGCGTCGGCCTGTACGTGGACTTCGCCGCCACCGAGCAGAACTGGGCCGACTACCGGCGCGACTGGGTCCGCTGACCTAGCCGGACGTGGCCATCCGGTGGGCGAGCGCGCTCAGGTAGCGGTGGACGGTGGCGCCCTCGCCGGTCAGGTAGTGGGAGACGGCCCGGTACAGCGGCTGGTACACCTCGCCGTGCTCGGTGACGGTGAGCGTGCAGCCCCGGCCCGCCGGCGTCAGTACGTACGTCCAGGTGCCGCCGTAGGGCAGGTCCGGGTCGGCGATGCCGGTCACCAGGCGGTGCGGGGCGGCGCTCTCCACGACCTCGTAGGTGGTGTGGCCGTGCTTGCCGTACTCGCGCCAGCGGGGGTGGCCCGCGGCGGTGGCGGGCAGCCGCTCGACGTGCGCCAGCCCCGGGCGCCAGACCGGGAAGAAGTCGACGGCGGTCAGGACGTCCCAGACCTCGTCGGGCGGCCGGTCCAGTTCGAGCCCGCCCTCGCTGACGTGTTCCACCGGCAGCCGCCGGCCCGCGGCCAGCACCGCCGCCGCCAGCCCCGCCGTGACCGCCACCACCGCGGCCGCCCCGGCCGCCGTCCACCGCCATCCGCTCATCCGCCGGCTCCTCACACCCTGCGCGCCCGGCCCCACCACCCATCATCGCGCCGTCCCGCCGCCCGGGCGCGGCCGGACCCGGGGCGGTCCCCCGGGGCCCGCCGGGATAACCGCTGGATCGTGGCCGCCCCCTCGCCCAGACTGTCCCGGTGGCCCGGCGGAACGGCGCTTCAAAGCCCGTAGGCTGGGCAGGTAGGGACCATGGAGCGAGGCGTTCCATGGGTGACGAGAGGTTCGACCGTCGGCTTCCGACCGCCGGCACCCGGGCATTCCCGGCCGGGTGGCACGGTGGCTGCCGACCGGAGGGAGACGCTGGGTGATCGAGCTGGAGGAAGTTCCCGAGTTGATCGACCCGGTGATGGTGTGCGCCTTCGAGGGGTGGAACGACGCGGGTGACGCCGCCTCGGCCGCGCTGGCGCACCTGGACGAGACCTGGGGCGGCAAGGTCTTCGCCGCGCTCGACGCGGAGGAGTACTACGACTTCCAGGTCAACCGGCCCACCGTGTGGCTGGACGGCGGGGTGCGCCGGATCACCTGGCCCACCACCCGGCTCTCGGTGATCCGCGTCACCGAGCCGACCACCCGGGACGTCGTGCTGGTCCGCGGCATCGAGCCGAGCATGCGCTGGCGCTCGTTCTGCAACGAGCTGCTCGGCTTCGCGCACGAGCTGGGCGTGGAGCTGGTGGTGATCCTGGGCGCGCTGCTCGGCGACACCCCGCACAGCCGCCCGGTGCCGGTCAGCGGTGTCACCTCGGACCCGGAGCTGGCCCGCCGGCTGGAGCTGGAGGAGAGCCGCTACGAGGGACCGACCGGGATCGTCGGGGTGCTCCAGGAGGCGTGCACGCACGCCGGGGTGCCGGCCGTGACGCTGTGGGCGGCGGTGCCGCACTACGTCGCGCAGCCGCCGAACCCCAAGGCCACCCTGGCGCTGGTCAACAAGCTGGAGGACCTGCTGGACCTGCGCATCCCGCCGGGCGAGCTCGGCGAGGACGCCCGGGCGTGGCAGCTGGGCGTGGACCAGCTGGCCGCCGAGGACAGCGAGGTCGCCGAGTACGTCCAGCAGTTGGAGGAGGCGCAGGACACCGCGGAGCTGCCGGAGGCCTCGGGCGACGCGATCGCCCGGGAGTTCGAGCGGTACCTGCGGCGCCGGGAGAACGTCGGGCCGACCGGTGAGAAGCCCGTCTCCGGGCACGCCACCGCGGAGCGGCCGGCCGAGCCGGAGCCGCCGACGGCCCGGGAGAGCCAGGACGGCGCCGAGGAGGACTGAGCCTCCCGGCAGGGACGCCGCAGAAACGCCTGAGGGGCGTCGAGGCCACTGGCCTCGACGCCCCTCAGGCGTTCGTACGACGACGCGCCCTACAGCGCGACGCCGAGCAGTGCGTCCACGGTGCGGGTGACCAGGCCCGGGGCCCCGATCCCGGTACCGCCGTCGCTCTCCTGCGCGGCGGCCCAGCGGTCCACCGCGGCCAGCGCGGCCGGGGCGTCCAGGTCGTTCGCGAGCGCGGCGCGGACCTCGGCGAGCAGCTGCTCGGCGGGCGGGCCGTCCGGGCGGGAGACCGCG
>NZ_JZWY01000186.1:0-10692 GCF_000966955.1 Streptomyces sp. NRRL S-495 | reverse complement strand
GGCGGGAGACCGCGGCGCGCCAGCGGGCGAGCCGCTCGACGGCCTCGTCCAGGGTGCCCTTGGTCCACTCCCAGTCCTCGCGGTAGTGGTGCGAGAGCAGGGCCAGCCGGATCGCCGCCGGGTCGACGCCCTCGCGGCGCAGGGCCGAGACGAAGACCAGGTTGCCGCGGGACTTGGACATCTTGTGGCCGTCCAGGCCGACCATGCCGGCGTGCACGTACGCCTGGGCGTACGGGTGGGCGCCGGTGGCGACCTGGGCGTGCGCGGCGCCCATCTCGTGGTGCGGGAAGGACAGGTCGCTGCCGCCGCCCTGGATGTCGAAGGACATGCCGAGGAACTGCAGGGCGATCGCGACGCACTCGATGTGCCAGCCGGGGCGGCCGTGGCCGAGCTCGGTGTCCCAGGCGGGCTCGCCGGGGCGGGCGGCCAGCCACAGCAGGGCGTCCAGCGGGTGGCGCTTGCCGGGGCGGTCCGGGTCGCCGCCGCGCTCGGCGAAGACCGGGTGCATGGCCTCGCGGGTGAGACCGGAGACCTCGCCGAAGGTCGGGTCAGACTCGACCGAGAAGTAGATGTCGCCGTCCAGCTCGTAGGCGGCGCCGCTCGCGAGCAGCTTCTGGACCAGCGGGACGATCCACGGGATGGACTCGACGGCGCCGATGTAGTGGGCCGGCGGGAGCAGCCGAAGCGCGGTCATGTCCTCGCGGAACAGCGCGGTCTCGCGCTCGGCGAGGGCCACCCAGTCCTGTCCGGTCTCGACCGCGCGCTGGAGCAGGGGGTCGTCGACGTCGGTGACGTTCTGCACGTAGAGGACGTCGTGACCGGCGTCCTTCCACACCCGCTGCACCAGGTCGAAGGCGTTGTAGGTGGCGGCGTGGCCCATGTGGGTCGCGTCGTAGGGCGTGATGCCGCAGACGTAGATCCGGGCGGCGCCGTCCTGCGGCACGACCTCCCGGATGCCTCCCGTCGCGGTGTCGTGGATTCGAAGGGGGAGCCCCTGACCAGGCAGGGCGGGAACCTCGGAGGCGGGCCAGGCATGCATGGCATCGACTTTAACCTTGAGAACATTTGAAAGCCTAACCAGTCGGCAAGATCGACTGGATTCGTCTGCTTTCGCGGCCCGGGCGGTTCCTGATCGATTGTGTCCGACTGCCCTCGCCGGGCCGCCGGCGCGGAACCATGCCGGAACTACGCCGGAAGCACGCCGGAACCGCCCCGCGCACGGCCACACGGGGCGGTCCGGGCGGACGGGCGGCCCGGTCGGCCCTGCCGCCGACCGGGCGCCCGCGACCCTCCGGGCATACGGCCGGAGCCGCTACAACCGCTGCCAGAGGGCCGGCACGTTCGGCGGCTCCCACCCCGTGATGGCGGTGTGCCCCTGGAGGCACCGGTAGGAGACGCCGCCGTAGGTGACGCGGTCGCCCGCGTTGTAGAAGGTGCCCGCGGCCCAGGTCCCGCCCGGCGGCGTGGTGGGGGGCGTGCTGGTGGGCGGGGTGGTCGGGCCGGTGGGGGTGGCGGTCGGGGTCGGGGTCTGCGGCACGTTGAGCACGAAGTCGTAGGTGCCCTCCTTCGCCGAGCCGACCTGGCGGACGTTCATCAGCAGCCGCGCGTCGTAGATGGTGTCGGTGCTGTTGCGAGGCTCGTTCGGGAAGTACAGCTGGGTGGTGAGCACCGGCCGGCCGGGCGCCTGGAGCTTGACGTGGATGTGCCGGGTGCGGCCCGGGTAGAGGCCGGGCACGATCGTGGTGAGGCTGAACGCGCCCTGGGCGTTGGTGAACTGGTGCCCGCGGAAGGTGAACCCGACGTTGTCGTAGGCGCCGTTCACATCGGCCTGCCAGAAGTCCAGCAGGACGCCGGACAGGGGCAGGCAGGCGCGGCCGAAGACGTAGCCGCTGACGGTGAGCCTGGTGCCCGGGGTGCTGTCGGTGATGAGCGAGGTGCGCAGCGGCGAGTTGGGCTTGAAGTACGGCCCCTCGGTCTGCTCGACGGTCGGGGCGTCGCCGTCGTGGCACTCGGGGGTGTAGTCCGGCATCTCGCCGGTGCCGACCCGGTCGCGGGCCAGGGCGACGCCGCCGCCGACCAGCAGGGGGGCGGTGCCGAGAACGGCGGCTGCCCGGAGGACGGTCTTGCGGCTTATCCGGCGGTCGGTGGGACCGTCCGTCCCGGTGACGGGCTCTTCGGACGCGGGCATGCGCCGACTCCTTCGCTGTGGGTGTGGGGGATCTGCCGGTGTCGATGGGAATGACGGCCCTTGCCATGGTGGGGGCATGACAAGGACCGGGCCGGCGGGCCGCCCGCTCGCGCCGGGCGGTCCGCCGGTGGCCGACAGTCAACCTACGGGCCGTCCGGACCCGCCGCGATGGACGTGATCCGGGGATCGTGGTGATTTCCTCCGACCCTCGCCCGGAACTCCCCGGGCGTCATCCCGGTCTCCCGGCGGAAGAACCGGCAGAAGTACGCCGGATCCCCGAACCCGGCCTCGCGGGACACCTGTCGGACCGTCAGTTCGGTGCAGGCCAGCAGGCGCTTGGCCTCCAGCGTCTGCTGCTGGCGGATCAGCCGCCCCGGCGTCCGGCCGGTCGCCTGCTTGACCGTCGCCTGGAGGTGCCCCGGGGAGACCCCCAACTCCTGGGCGCAGGAGGCGACCGAGCGTTGCACTCCGCCCGGGGTGGCGATCAGCCGGGTGAACGCGGCGGCGAGGTCGCCGGTACGGCTCGGCAGCGCCCCCGGGCCGGCCGGCGAACAGGCCCGCAGGGCGCGGACGACCAGGATGTGCAGACTGGCCCGCAGCACCCCCGGATAGCCCGCCGGACGGGCCCGGTACTCGGCCTCCATGTCCGCCAGCAGCGCGGCGATCGGCCCGGCCTGGTCGCCCAGCCGCACCGCCGGGCGGCCGGCCAGGGCGCGCAGCGCGGCGAGGTCCTGCGGATTGGTCAGGAGGAAGTCCTCGTTGAACAGCACGACCTGGCCGGTGAGGTCGTCCGCGTCCACCCAGTGGTGCACCTGGCCGGGCGCGATCACGCACAACTGCGGCGGCCGCAGCGGCCGCTGGACCAGGTCCAGGACGTGGGCGCCGCGGCCGCCGGTGACGTAGACGATCTCGAAGAAGGAGTGCCGGTGGGGGAAGCCGGCCCGGGACAGCGGGCCGATGGTGTCGAAACTGCCGATCGCGAACGGGAGCAGATGCGGCAGCGGGACCTGGAGGCGGTGCAGCGGCAGGTCCAGGTGGGGGGTGGTCCGTCGCTCGTCCATCGTCGCAGTGTGCGGCCAGGGCCTGGCACCGGTCCAGACCACTGTCCGGTACAAGGACCCGCGGACGGGTGGTCCGGCGGGCCCGCCGGCCCGGGCTTCGAAGGCCGGGCGGCCCGCCGGACCGTCAGATCGGCGGCCAGGGGATGGACGGCCAGTCCTCGGAGGGCAGCGGATGGGTGCCGGCGGCGAGCAGCGCCGCGACCCGGGCCCTGGTCGCGTCCAGCTCGGCCGCCGTCAGGTGCGGGGCCAGCCGCTCCCCCAGCGCGCCGTCCAGCTGCCCGGCCAGCCCGGCCAGCACCGCCGCCGCCTCCTCGGGCAGCGGGCTCCCGGCCCAGCCCCAGAGCAGGGTGCGCAGCTTGCCCTCGCTGTGGAAGGTGACGCCGTGGTCGATGCCGTAGATCCGGCCGTCCGCGGCCGGGATCAGGTGGCCGCCCTTGCGGTCGGCGTTGTTGAGGACGGCGTCCAGCACCGCGAGCCGACGCAGCCGCGCGTCGTCGGGGTGGACCAGCAGCGCGGTGCGCCCGTCGCCGACCTCGGCCCGGACGATCGGCAGCCAGCCCTCCTCGGGGCCGCCCGGGTCCTGGAGCGCGAGCAGCGGGTCCGCGTCCGGATCGGGCTCCACCCACAGCTGCACCATGCCGGGGCCGTGCGGGCCGTCCCGCAGCACGGTGGGCGGGACCAGCCCCCAGCCGGTGGCGGCGGACAGCTCGTAGGCGGCGACCTCGCGGCCGGCCAGGGTGCCGTCCGGGAAGTCCCAGAGCGGGCGCTCGCCGGCCACCGGCTTGTAGACGGCCTGCGCGGCGAGGCCGTCGGTGCCGTCGAGGCCGACGGTGCAGTAGAGGGCCGCGTTGGAGGCGTCGGTGAGCCGGCCGTGCACGGTCAGCGCGCCCTCCCGCAGCAGCCGCAGCGCGGTCGTCGGGTCGGCGGCGAGGGCGGCGGCCCCGGCGGGGTCGGCGCGCGGCGGCTCGACCTCGCCGGCCGGGGCGGGCGGCGTGTTCAGCGCCGGTACCCGTTCGCGCGCGGGCACAGGTGGCCCTCCGGGTCGAGCGGCAGGTTGCAGAACGGGCAGGGCTTGCGGCCGGCCGCGACGAGGTCCAGCGCGCGCCTGGCGAACACCCGGGCCATCGCGCCGGAGAGCCGCACCCGGAGCATGTCGGGGCCGTTCTCGTCGTCCTCGAAGACGGCGGCGCCCTCCTCCTCGCCCTCCTCCTCCTCGATCAGCGCCTGCGCCTCGACGACCAGGCAGCTGTCCACGGTGTCCCAGGCCAGCGCCATCGTGCCGACCCGGAACTCCTGCTCCAGCGGCAGGTCCAGCGGCGCGGTGTCCAGCAGCTCCTGCGGGGCGCCGGCCGGGATCGCGGCCTCGCCGCCGCTGCGGCGCAGGGCCTCGTCGAGGACCTCCTCGATCCGCTCGGCGAGCGCGGCGACCTGGGTCTTCTCCAGCAGCACGCTGGTGATCCGCCCCCGGGCGCTGGCCTGGAGGTAGAACGCCCGGGCGCCGGGCTGGCCGACGGTGCCGGCCACGAACCGTTCGGGCTGGTCGTAGAAGTGGACCTGACGGGGCACGCTCTCGCTCCGGATCGTATCGATCGTCGTGGACGTCGGGGACGCCACGGGGTTCGGGGTCGGGCCCGGTGGTCCCGGGGTGCGCGGCGGGGTGCGCCGGGGCCCACTGGTCACCCTACGACCTCCCGGGCCGGGCCGGGGAGCCGAGCCCGGGGGCGGGCGGCTCAGGGTCTGTCCTCCTGGATCCTGTCGGATCAGGCCGTGCCGGTGGAACCGCCGACCACGGCGTCCCCGCCCTCCCGGGCCCGGCCGGGGTGGGCGGCGGGCCGCGGGGCGAGGGAGGCGAGATCGCCGGTGTCGCCCATCCGCAGCACGAACGGGCGGCGCGCGGTGTAGCGGATCGCGGTGACCGAGCAGGGGTCGACGTTGATCCGCTGGAAGTGGTCGAGGTGCAGGCCCAGCGCGTCGGCCACCACGGCCTTGATCACGTCGCCGTGCGAGCAGGCGATCCAGACCGCGTCCTCGCCGTGCTCGGCGGCGATCTTCTCGTTCCACTCGCGGACCGCGTCGACGGTGCGGTGGCTCAGCTCGCGCAGCGACTCGCCGCCGGGGAAGGCGGCGGCCGCCGCGTGGTCCTGGACGGTGCGCCAGAGCGGCTCCTTGGCGAGTTCGGCCAGCGGGCGGCCGGTCCACTCCCCGTAGTGGCACTCGCCGAGCCGCTCGTCCAGCGCGGGCTCGCCCGGCGCGGCGCCGCCGCGCTCGGGACCGGCCAGCTCGGGGCGCGCGGTGAGCAGCGGCTCCAGGGTCTGCCGGCAGCGCTCCAGCGGGCTGCTGACCGCCTGGACCAGCGGGACCGGGGCGAGCCGGTCGGCGAGCGCGGCGGCCTGCGCGCGCCCGGTGTCGTCGAGCTCCACCCCCGGCGTCCAACCGGCCAGGATTCCGGCGGTGTTCGCGGTGGAGCGGCCGTGGCGGACGAGCAGCAGGGTGGGCATGGGCCCACCCTACGGCCTCCCGGACCGGGGCGGGCGGGCTTCCGGATCTTGGTCGGGGCGCTGCGGCGGGCGCGGGGCGGGGTGCTGGGCGGGGTGCTGCCGAGGGGGTGCGGACGGTGGCGCGGGGGACGGGAGGGGCGGTGGAGACCGGTGCCGGGGCGAACCGTCGTCGCGGCGGATGTTTCGGAAGGGCGCCAGGGGCGAGAATGGCGCGCATGATCGTCCACTGCGCCATCTACCGGGACGGCCGCCCGGTCGCGACGCCCGCGGGTCCGGCCGGCTCCCTCGCCGCCGCCCGGAAGGCGGGGCGGGGCGGCTTCGTCTGGATAGGCCTGTTCGAACCGACCGCCGAGGAACTCGACCAGGTCTCCGAGGAGTTCGGCCTGCACCCGCTGGCCGTCGAGGACGCGGTCGGCGCCCACCAGCGGCCCAAGGTGGAGGTCTACCAGGACTCGCTGTTCGTCGCGCTCAAGACCCTCGGCTACCACCCCGGCGGTCACGCGGTGACCAGCGGCGAGGTGATGCTCTTCGTCGGCGAGGACTTCGTGATGACCGTCCGGCACGGTGCCGACACCCCGCTCGGCGACCTGCGGGCCGAGCTGGAGGAGCAGCCGGAGGTGCTCAAGTACGGCCCGAGCGCCGTGCTGCACTCCGTCTGCGACGCGGTGGTGGACGGCTACGTGGACGTGGTGGTCGGGCTCCAGGCGGACCTCGACGAGCTGGAGGCCGATGTGTTCGCCCCCGGCCGGGTGGGCCGGGACATCGCCAGCCGGATCTACGGCTACAAGCGGCAGCTGGTCACCGTCCGCCGGGCCACCGGCCCGCTGGTCGAGCCGATGATGCGGCTGGACCGCGGCGGGGTCCCGTACGTCCGCGCCGAGGCGCAGCCCTACCTGCGGGACGTCTCCGACCACCTGGCCCGGGCCAACGACCAGGTGGAGGGGATGGACCGACTGCTGTCGGACATCCTCGCCGCCAACCTGGCGCAGGTCAGCGTGCAGCAGAACAACGACATGCGGAAGATCTCGGCCTGGGCGGCGCTGGCCGCCGTGCCGACGCTGATCGCCGGCGTGTACGGGATGAACTTCGAGCACATGCCCGAGCTGCACCAGGCCTGGGGCTACCCGGCGGTGGTCTCGCTGATGGTGGTGGTCTGTGTGGTGCTGCACCGGGTGTTCAAGCGGCACGACTGGCTGTAGGGCGGGCCTTTCGGAGCACGCCTCGGGCCCGCGTCACCGGTCGTTCCCGGGTGGCTCCGCCGGTTGTCGTTCCCGGGTGGCCCCGTCGCCGGTCGGACGGTGCCACCCGGGGCGCGGCGGTCAGGCCAGGCCGGCGCGCTCCAGCGCCGCGACGCCGGTGCGCAGTGCGGTGATCCGCTCGTCCAGGGTGAAGCCGGCCGGGGCCAGGGTGAGCGTGGTGACGCCCGCGTCGGCGTACGCCTGCATCCGGTCGGCGATCCGGGCGGTGTCGCCGATCAGCGAGGTGGCGTCGATGAGCTCGTGCGGGACAGCGGCGGCCGCGCCCGCGTAGTCCCTGGCCAGGTAGCGCTCCTGGACCTCGTCGGCGGCCTGCTCGTAGCCCATCCGCCGGGCGAGCTGGTTGTAGAAGTTCTTCTCCTTGCTGCCCATGCCGCCGATGTAGAGCGCGGTGTACGAGCGCTGCGAGTCGACGCCCGCCTTGATGTCCTCGCCGACCGCGATGGCGACGGTCGGGCAGACGTCGAAGCCCTCGAACTCCCGGCCGGCCTCGGCACCGGCCCGGACCCGGCCGGCCTTCAGCGGGTCGAGGGAGAGCGCGGCGTGCTCCGGGTCGAAGAAGATGCCGAGCCAGCCGTCGGCGATCTCGCCGGTCTGCTCCAGGTTCTTCGGGCCGATCGCGGCGATGTACAGCGGGATGTGCTCGCGCACCGGGTGCACGGTGAGCTTGATCGGCTTGCCGGGGCCGCCGGGCAGCGGCAGCGTCCAGTGGTCGCCCTCGTGGACCAGCCGCTCGCGGGACATCGCCTTGCGGATGATCTCCACGTACTCGCGGGTGCGGGCCAGCGGCTTGTCGAACTTCACGCCGTACCAGCCCTCGGAGACCTGGGGGCCGGAGACGCCGAGGCCGAGCCGGAAGCGGCCGCCGGAGAGGGTGTCCAGGGTGGCTGCGGTCATCGCGGTCATCGCGGGGGTACGGGCCGGGATCTGGAAGATCGCCGAGCCCACGTCGATCCGCTCGGTCCGGGCGGCGACGAAGGACAGCACGGTGGCCGCGTCCGAACCGTAGGCCTCGGCGGCCCAGCAGACCGAGTAGCCGAGCCGGTCGGCCTCCTGGGCGACGGCGATGTTGTCGGCGTCCATGCCGAGTCCCCAGTAGCCGAGGTTGATGCCGAGTCGCATGGGCACTGCCTTCCAGTCGGTTGTGTCGTGAGGGTAGCGGCGCGTCCGGCGGACATGCTACTGGCCGGTAGGAGTGGGCCGGGTCACATTCCGGCCGTGCGGCGGGGCCGGACGCGGCCCGTACCGGGGGCCGGGGCGTCCCGCGGCGGCGGCCGGGGCATCGCGCGGCGGCGGCCGGGGCATCGCGCGGCGGGGGCCGGGGTCGCCCTGCGGGTCTGCACACCTGCCCGGGCACCGGCCGCTACGCTCAGCCGACGTGGAGGCGCCTTGCCCCACCTGCGCGTTCGTCCCCCGTCGTCCCGGCCGTGCGGCCGCGGTGCCGACCGGTGCCGCCGCGCCGCCACCGCACCTACGGCCAGTAGGAAGGCACGTCCGATGGAAAAGCGTCACCTCGGCCGCACCGGGCTGCAGGTCTCCCGGCTCGGCCTCGGCACCATGACCTGGGGCCGCGCCACCGACGAGCAGGAGGCCGCGGAACAGCTCAAGGAGTTCGTCGACGCCGGCGGAAACCTCGTCGACACCGCCGACGTCTACGCCGACGGCGACGCCGAGTACCTGCTCTCCCGGCTCACCGACAGTCTCGTCCCCCGCTCCGACCTGGTCATCGCCACCAAGGCCGGCAGCGTCCCGGCCGCCCGCCGCTTCGACGCCTCGCGCGGGCACCTGCTCGCCGCGCTCGACGCCTCGCTGCGCCGGCTCGGCACCGACTACGTCGACCTCTGGCAGGTCCACGCCTTCGACCCGGCCACCCCGGTCGAGGAGACCCTCAGCGCCCTCGACATCGCCGTCTCCTCCGGCCGGGCCCGCTACGTCGGGGCCTGCGACTTCAGCGGCTGGCAGCTGGCCAAGGCCGCCACCTGGCAGAACGCCCATCATGGGCGGGTGCCGCTGGCCGGGGCGCAGCTGGAGTACTCGCTGCTCCAGCGCGGCATCGAACGGGAGGCCCTGCCCGCCGCCCAGGACGCCGGGGTCGGGCTGCTCGCCGCCTCCCCGCTCGGGCGCGGCGTGCTGACCGGCAAGTACCGGCACGGCCTCCCGCAGGACTCGCGCGGCGCCTCGCCGTACCTGTCGGGGTTCGTCCAGCCGTACCTCGGGGAGCGTCCGCGGAGGATCGTGGACGCCGTCGCCACCGCCGCCGACGGGCTCGCCAGCAGCCCGCTGGCGGTCGCGCTCGCCTGGGTCCGGGACCGCCCCGGGGTGGCGAGCGCGCTGGTCGGGGCCCGCACCGTGGGGCAGCTGCAGGCGGCGCTGTCGGTGGAGGCGCTTACGCTTCCGGAGGAGATCCGCGGTGCGCTCGACGACATCTCGGCGCCGGTCCACCGCTACCCCGACCAGGGGTGGAGCGAGCTGTAGCGGTCGCTCGACCCCGCGCCCGAGCCTGTCCGAACCGACCGACCGCCGACCCGGCCGCCCCGCGCGGCCCGGACCGGCCCGAACAGCCGACCGCCCGCAGCACGGGGCGGCCGGTACCCAGCAGTGGAGTTGAGCTTTTGTGGAGCGGACGATGACCGACGCGGAGAACGGCGCCCCGGAGGAGTCCTCGATGAGCCCGGACACGGGCGGCGCCGTGCCCGCGCAGGCGTCGGCGGAGCGGGGCCCGGCGGACGCGGACGCGGATGCGGGCGCCGACACGGCGGGCACGGACGGGGATGCGGGCTCGACGGACGGGGGCTCGGGCTCGGGCTCGGCTGACGGTGGGTCGGCGGGCGCCGGGGCACCGGATGCGGCCGGTCCCGGCGGCGACGCCGCGGACCGGGCGGCCGCCGTCGCGGCGCTGGCCGAGCGGGTCCGCTCGGTGGGCCGCTCCGGCCCGAACGCCGCCGCGCCCTCGTCGTCCTCGGCCGCCTCGACGCCGGAGGACGGGGCGGCTCCCGCCACCCCCGCCGACGGCACCGGCGCCGGCCGGGTGGTGACCGACGAGCAGCGGGCGCAGGCGCTCCGGGCGACCGCCGAGGTGCTCGGCGCGGGTGGCGCCCCGGCCGAGCTGGCCACCGCCGCCGTGTCGGTGTTCGGCGACGGCGCGGCCGAGCAGCTCCGCGAGGACCCGTGGGCCGTGCTCTCCCTGCCCGGCGTCCGCCCCGAGCACGCCGACGGCTTCGCCCGCGGCCTGCTCGGCCAGGCGGCCGGCCCCGGCGACCCCCGGCGGGCGCAGGCGCTGGTCGGCTGGGTGCTGGAGCAGGCGGCGCTGCGCGGCCACTCCGCCCTGGAGATCGGCGAGGTGACCGCCGGGCTGGAGCGCCTCGGGGTGCCGGACTCCGCCGCCGCCGTCCAGGCCGCGGTGCTCGACGGCGGGGCGATGCCGTTCCAGGAGGAGCTCACCGGTGCCGAGGCGCACGCGGCGGGCGGCGACGACGAGGACGAACCGCCGACCCGGACCCTGCTCGCCCTGGAGCGCCTCGCGCTGGCGGAGGAGAGCCTGGCGGACGGCCTGGTCCGGCTGATGTCCACCTTCGTGCCCGGCGAGGACCAGGAGGAGCCCGCCGAGGAAGCCGCGACCGAGACCGCCGAGGAAGCGGACGACGAATCGACCGACGACGCGGACGGCACGGACGGCGCGGACCCGGAAG
>NZ_JZWY01000185.1:0-6720 GCF_000966955.1 Streptomyces sp. NRRL S-495 | reverse complement strand
CGCCCCGCAGGCACCCGCCGCGCCCGGCCCGGCCGCCTGGGAGGCCGCCGCCGAGGCCGCCCCGTCCTCCTCCGCGGCCGCCCTGGTCCGGGCCGCCGCCGGGAGCGCGCTCGTCCTGCACACCGGCGGCGAGGCCGCCCGTGCCGAGCCGGCCGCCCTGCTGGCCGCGGCCACCGGCCTCGGGCTGCGCGCCTGGGCCGCCACCTGGACCGACCACGGCCGGCACGCCTTCGCCGCGCTCGCCCCGGCCCCCGCGCCCGTCGCCACGCTGGCCGAGCTGCTCGCGGGCGCCGCCGGCCCCGGCCGCTCCCCCGACGGCACGCTCGCGCTCGACCTGCTGGTCGTGCTGGACGCCCCGCTGCTGGACGTCGAGCTGGCCGCCACCCTGCTGGAGTCGCTGGCCGACGGCACCCGACTGGTGCTCAGCGGCGACCCGGGCCAGCTGTGGTCCGCCGGTCCCGGCCGGTTCTTCGCCGACCTGCTCACCGCCAAGGTCTGCCCGGCCGTCGCCTCCCGCACCCCGGACTTCGGCCCGATCGGCGAGCTGGTCTCCGGCGTCGGCATCGGCGAGCTCCAGCCGGTCGAGGCGCCGGACAAGGAGGTGGTGATCCTGACCGCCAAGGACTCCGGGGAGGCCGTCCACCGCGCCATCCAACTGCTCACCGACTCCATCCCGCGCGCCCTCGGCATCCCGTCCGAGCAGGTCGTGCTGCTCACCCCGGGCCACGGCGGCGGGGCCGGCACCCGCGCGCTGAACGCGGCCGCCAAGGCCCGGCTCAACCCGGGCCCGGGCCGGTTCGCCGGCTTCGACCCGGGCGACCGGGTCGCCGACTCGCCCGCGCCCGGCCACACCCGGCTGGCCCGGGTGGTCGACGGCGACGCCGCCGGTCTGCACCTGGAGTACCCGGACGGCACCCGCCGCACCGTCGCGCCCGCCGAGGCCCAGAAGCTGCGGCACGGCTGGGCGCTGACCGTCCACCAGGCGGTCGGCCGGCACTGGCCGGGCGCGGTGGTGGTCGTGCCGGACGACGCCGCGGCGGCGCTCAGCCGGCAGTGGGTGTACACCGCGTTCGGCCGGGCCGAGCGGCACCTCTCGGTGGTCCACGCCGCCGGACCGGCGCTCCCGCAGGCCGTCGCCGAGCGCCCGGCCGCGCCGCGCACCACGCGGCTGCGCGCGATCCTCGCCGAGAACGCCGCGCAGGAGTACTGACGGCCGCGGACGGCGTCCGGTCCGCGCACCGGACCGGTCGGAGGGCCCCCTCGTCCGTCGAGGGGGCCCTCCGGCCTTCCCGCGCACCCTCCCGCCATGAACACGATTCATCGTTCCGGTAGAAAGCAAGCCTTGGACGCATGGCACCGGACCGGCGGAGGGTGAGGACATCCCCCGGCGCGCACCTCCGCGCCGGCCGTCCTCCGAGAGGAACGTCCGAAATCATGCGTCCGAAGCCGCGGTTCCGCCCTGTCTCCGCCGCCCTCGCCGGCTCCCTGGCCGGGCTGCTCGCCGCCACCGCCGTCCTCAGCGGTGCGACCGCCGCCACCGCCCGCGACTCCGCCGACCGGGGCTCCGCCCCGGGAGCGGACCGGGCCTGGCGGCTGGTGGACCGCTCGCCCGACCTCGTCCGGCCCCGGGCGCTCACCGTGGACGGCTCGCTGGGGGCCCGCCGGGCCGCGCAGGAGATCCGGCTTGCCCAGCAGCTCTACACCTTCTGGAACACCGGGGAGCAGCGCTACCTGGACGCCGCCGTCGACCGGGACTTCCGGGACAACACCCTCCCGGCCGGGCGGCCGCAGGGGCCCACCGGCCCGGCCGTCGCCTCGCGCGCCTTCCGGGCCGCCGTGCCCGACCTCCGCTGCGAGCTGGCCGACCTCCTGGTCACGGGGGACAAGCTCACCGCCCGGCTGGTGTTCCGAGGGCATTTCACCGGGGAGTTCGAGGGGCGGGCCGGTCGCGGGCAGGCCGTGGAGTTCACCGCGATCGACATCCAGCACGTCGGCGCGCGGCGGATCACCGAGGACTGGCACATCGAGGACAACACCACCCTCCTCGCCCAGCTCGGCGCCGCCGCCGGCTGAGCGGGCTCCGCCCCGCGCGCCGGGCGCGCGGGGCGGACACGGGAGCGGGTCAGTCGTCGAGGTCCTCGTCGTCGTAGACCTCGCTGACGTCGAAGCGGCAGATCAGCAGCTGCGGGTCCGCGTGCTCGAACGGCTCCGGCAGCCACTCCCCCGGCTCGCTCGGCTCGGCAGCCGCCACCCAGAGCGTGGAGTCGCCCTCCTCCAGCCCGAACTCCTCGCTGCGGGCGGCGATCTCGTCCGGCTCGAACTCGCCGAACAGCACGCCGATCGCGGCGTTCACCCCGTCGCCCGCGGCCCCCTCCGGGGTCAGCGAGTCGTCCAGCCGCTCGGCCTGGGCACGCAGCCGCTTCGGGTCGACGATGTGGTAGTCGCGGCGGATCAGCACGCTGATCGCCTCGGGCTGTTCGGGTCCGTGGAACCCGCCCGGCCCCTCGTCCCCGGGGACCTCGAAGGGTGTGACCTCGTCGTAGACCTCGTACAGGAGTTGGTCGTACGCGATGGCCGCCGTCGCGAGCTGCTCGTAGGCGGTGGACACAGCGGAATCATCCGCTGCGCTGGGGCTTGACACCGCTTCCAGATGACGGTCGATGGCGGCCTTGACCGCCTCGGCGGCGGCGCGTACCTCGGCAATGGTGGGCTGCGCGGCATCAGACATGGTGCAGACGCTATCTCCCCCCGGTGCCGGTACGCACAGCGGTTGTCACCTACACCCGCGATTTCACCGCAACTTCCCCCCTGATGTCCGTTCCGCATGCATCTGTCCCCCACCGGGAAGCCCTCGACGGCGCACGCCGGGCGCACGCGCGGGCCCGCCCCGGAGTCGCTTCACCCGGCGCGCCCGGGGTATGCCGACCACAGGAGCAACGGAACTGATGTCCAGTCAGCCAGGTGCGGGCCGGGGCGGCCGAAAATACCCGGGCCCGCTGTCGGAGGCAGGCCTTAGGCTTGCTCGGAGGCGTCCCACAGGAGGAGCGTTTTGACCCCACCGAAGCTGGTCCGGCAGCCGGAGTACGAGTACCAGTCGCTGCGCATGCCGCGCGGGACGTCCCGCAACGCGGCACGCCAACTCCTCACCGATCATGCCGAGTACGGGCACTGGGAGCTCGACAGGCTCCGACTGCTCCCGGACGGCAGCCGGACGGTGCTGCTGCGCCGGCGGATCATCCGGCAGGTTCGGAGCTGGTGACGGTCCAGGGCCGATGACCGTACGGAGCCGGTGACCGCAACAGAGCCGGTGCCCGGCCGGAGCCGGTGACGGCGGCCGTACCGGGCCGTACGGGGGCCGGGGCGCCGCAGGACTGCCGCATCCCGGCCTGGCGGCCCGCCCCCGGTTTTGAGGCTTTCCGGGCCCCCTGACGCCGTCGGACCTCCCGGCGTCCCGGCACGGCACCGGCCCCGGGCCGTGGGGCCCGGGGCCGGTGTGCCGGGGAGTCCGGCGCCGGACGTGCTCAGCGAGCGCCGGCGCGGGCGCGGCGGTAGAGGACGCCGCCGCCGATCAGCAGGGCCAGACCGGCCGCGCCGAGCAGTTCGGTGTCACCGGCGCCGGTGGAGGCGAGCTGGCTGCCCGCCGTGGCGGCGGTCGGGGCCGCGGACGGGCTTCCGGTGCGCGCGGACGCCGGGCGGGCCTGGCCCGCCGACCCGCCCTGCTGGACGCCGGAACCGGTGCCCGGGGTGGCCACTCCGCTCGCGGAGGGTGGCCACTCCGCTCGCGGAGCCACCCGTCGTCCCGCCGCCGGACGGCGTGGCCTCCGACGGGCCGCCGTTCCTGGGCGTACCCGGCGTGGTCACGCCGCTGCCCGGGGTCTGGGTGACGGGCGGGGTGGAGGGGTGGCCGGTGGCGGGCGGCGGCGGGTTGTGCGAGCCGTGCTCCTCCGGGCAGTCCTCGTCGGGCGTGGCGGGCGGAGCGGTGTGCGCGGGCGCGGCCGTGTTGGCGCAGTCGTTGCCGAAGGCCGGGTTGGCGGCGCCGACCACGTCGACCGAGTTGCCGCAGGCGTTGACGGGGATGTGCACCGGGGCCTGAACGCTGTTCCCGGCCGCGACACCGGGTGAGCCGGTGGCCGCACCCGAGGCGCTCGCGCCCGAGGCCGACTTGCCGCCGCCCGTGTGCGCACCGCCATGACGCCCGGAGGCGTTGGCGCAGTTGTTGCCGTACGCCGGGTTCAGCACGCCGATCACATCCACGGTGTTGCCGCAGGCGTTGATCGGCACCTCCACCGGCACCTGCACCGAGTTCCCGGAGGCGACACCCGGCGAACCCACTGCCGCGCCCTCCGCCCCGGCGGTCGCGCTGGCGTAGCCGGCTGTCGAGGCCAGCACACTGCCGGTGGCCACGGCCGTGAGGAGCCCCTTCTTGGCTGCGTTCCTCATATTTTCCCCTGACATTTCGAGACGACGTGACGACCTTCCGAAAGTCGGAATTTCCGATTGGGCGGAGAGGTCCTCGGCTGCATGGGAGAGAACGAAGCAACCCGCAAGGAGGTTGAGCCGTGCAGCCCCCATTCACTCTTTCGAGGGATGTCATGGGCCATCCCGGGGGCGGCCCCGGAAACGCAGGCGCCCCCGGCGCAGCGCGTCCGCCGCCCGGGGGCCCGACTCAACGACCGATCGAGGATCAGACGTTCGCGCAGTGGTTGCCGAACGCCGGGTTCAGCACGCCGATCACACTGATGGTGTTGCCGCACACGTTGACCGGGATGTGCACCGGAATCTGGATCTGGTTGCCGGCCACCACACCCGGGGAACCGGCGGCCACACCCTCGGCACCGGCCCCACCGTGGGCGGAGGCGACACCCGTGGCGGCGAGCACCAGGCCACCGGCGGCGGCGGTCACGGCGGCGATCTTCTTGACCTTCATCATTCCTCCTGTATGAACACCCGGATATCGGCTCCGGGCCATCACAGGAAGCAACGAGATTGCGGCAAACGGGGTACGGAACAGACGTCGCATTCACCCGGACCGGTGATACGACGAACAGGTCATCGAACTGCCGGGCCGGAATCCGTCCGCCCCGCTGTCCGCAAACACGGGAGCCGCACGGTGCACCACCGTGCGACTCCCGTCCCGCTCAGCAGGCGTCGAGGAACCGGTCCAGCACCCGCACGCCGAACTTCAGGCCGTCCACCGGCACCCGCTCGTCCACCCCGTGGAACATCCCGGCGAAGTCCAGCTCCGGCGGCAGCTGGAGCGGGGCGAACCCGAAGCAGCGGATCCCGAGGTCCTGGAAGGACTTGGCGTCCGTCCCGCCGGACAGGCAGTACGGCACCGCCCGGGCGATCGGGTCCTCGGCACGCAGCGCGGTCTGCATCGCCTCGACCAGGGCCCCGTCGAAGCTCGTCTCGATCGCCTTGTCCGAGTGCAGGCTCTCCCGCTTCACCCGCGGGCCGAGCACGCTGTCCAGCTCGGCCAGGAACTCCTCCTCGTAGCCGGGCAGGAAGCGGCCGTCCACGTGCGCGGTGGCCTGGCCGGGGATCACGTTCACCTTGTACCCGGCGCCGAGCATGGTCGGCTGGGCGGTGTTGCGCAGCGTGGTGCCGATCATCTTGGCGATGCCGCCGAGCACCCGGAGCGTCTCGTCCATGTTCTCCGGGTCGAGCTCGACGCCGAGCGCGTCCGACAGCTCGTCCAGGAAGGCCCGGACGGTCTTGGTGATGCGCAGCGGGAACTCGTGCCGCCCGAGGCGGGCCACCGCCTCGCACAGCTCGGTGATGGCGTTGTCGTTGTTCTCCATCGACCCGTGCCCGGCCCGGCCCTCGACCGTGAGCCGCATCCAGTGCATGCCCTTCTCGGCCGTCTCGATCAGGTAGAGCCGATTCCGGTCGTTGACGGTGAAGGAGAAGCCGCCGACCTCGCCGATCGCCTCGGTCACACCCTCGAAGAGCCCCGGGTGCTTGTCCACCAGGTACCGCGCGCCGTAGGTGCCGCCCGCCTCCTCGTCGGCGACGAAGGCCAGCACCAGGTCCCGCGGGGGCTTGCGGCCGGTGCGCAGCCGGTCGCGCACCACCGCCAGGGTCATCGCGTCCATGTCCTTCATGTCGACCGCGCCGCGCCCCCAGACGCAGCCGTCCGCGATCTCGCCGGAGAACGGGTCGTACGTCCAGTCCGCGGCGTTGGCCGGCACGACGTCGGTGTGCCCGTGGATCAGCAGGCCCGGCCGGGACCGGTCCTCGCCCTCGATCCGGACGACGGTGGAGGCCCGCCCCTTGGCGGACTCGATGATCTGCGGTTCGAGGCCGAACTCCGCGAGCTGCTCGGCCACGTACTCGGCCGCCTTCCGCTCGCCCGGACCGGAACCGTCGCCGTAGTTACTGGTGTCGATCCGGATCAGATCGCGGCAGATGTCGGCGACCTCGGACTCCCCCGTCACCTTCGACTCGCTCCGCTCGCTCACGGTCACTCCTCGTCTCTGGCCCGCACCGGCACCCCAGCGCCGCCCCAGGACCTGCACCCGGGTCGCACGAGCACGTCCACCCATCCTCTCCCAGCCCCCGACCCGGATCCACCCCCAGGAAACACGCCGACACACCGCCGCAACCCCCACTCCCCCGCCCAGGCCCGTTTTGGGACCGGCAGCGGATCACTGCTACAGTTACATCTGTCAGCGCGGCCGACGAACAGAAGGAAGCCGCTGAGACAACACCCGGTCCGGG
>NZ_JZWY01000184.1:0-3669 GCF_000966955.1 Streptomyces sp. NRRL S-495 | reverse complement strand
GTGGACGGCGGTGTGCCAGGCCTCGATCTCCGCCGGGGCGAGGGAGCCCCGGCCCTCCTCGGCGGCGGCGGTCAGGGCGTGGCGGATGCCCTCGATCCGGCGGGCGGCGTGGCCGGTCAGCTCGGTGGAACTGGTGACGACCGGGTGGACCCGTCCGAGCCGCAGCGGGGAGTTCCGGACCAGGCCCGGGAGCTTGCGGCCGATCCGCCCGTCCACGTGGTCCATCCAGGGCTGCTGGTCGTCGGTGAAGGCGTGGCAGATCCGCCGGTCGAGGTCGCGGTCCGCGCCGGCGATCACCAGTGAGTCGAAGTCGACGTGTGCCAGCACGACCCGGCCGCCGGGCCGCAGCACCCGGGCGGTCTCTACGAGCAGCGCGGCCGGATCCGGCAGGCATTCGAGCACGTTGTAGGAGACCGCGGCGTCGAGGTCGTGGTCGGGCAGCGGGAGCGGCCGGGCCAGGTCCGACGTCTCGATGCCGATGCCACCGGGGTGGTCGGCCAGCAGGCGCCGGGCGGTGGCGACGCTGTCGGCCGAGTGGTCGAGGCCGAGCAGCCGGGCGTCGGGGTGGCGGCGGGAGAAGACGGCCAGGGTGGGGCCGGTGCCGCAGCCGAGGTCGAGCACCCGCCCGCCCGGGCGCAGTGCCGCCTCGTCCACCAGGCGCTCGTGTATCGGCTCGTCGGCTTCCGACATGTGTTCCCCCTAGGCGTCCGGCCTGTTCTACCACCGGGCGGCGAGGGCGGGCACGGGGTTTTCAGCGGGCGGCCCAGACCGGGCAGCGGGGGTGGTGGCGGTGGGTGCGGATGACCGTCCCGCCGAGCGAGCGGCGCTCGGTGGTGGAGACGGCGCAGCAGGCGGTGGCCGGCGGGGCGCACGGTGCCGGCGCGGACCCGGACGCGCTCGGACCGGACGCACTCGGGCCGGACGCGCTCGGCGGGGGTGTGGGGAGCGGGCGGCGGGGGCGGCGGTCGGTGGAACGGCGGTCGGTGGAACGGCGGCTGCGGCGGTGGGGCGAGGAGGTGGTCATGGGAGCGGGATTGCCCGGGGTGACGGCCCCGAACCCCGGATTAATTCGAAGGAGTGGAGAAGGCGGATTGATGTTGACGCGGGCGTCGCCGGCCCCTCAGGCGGCCCGCGCGGCCCCCTGCGGTGCGGCCCGCTGCGGTCTGCGCCGCTCGATGTACCCGCGCAGCAGCTCGCCCACCACGAAGGAGGTCACGGCGGTCACCAGCAGGAGCGGGAGCGAGTCGGGTGCCTCCGGCCCCAGCAGCTCGGCCGCCAGCACCGTGCTGGTGACCGGCAGCCGGGTGACCGAGGTGGCCGCCGCGGCCAGACCGACGGCCAGCCCCGACTCCATGCCGAGACCGGGCAGCGGGCCGCAGGCCACCCCGAGGGCGGCGCCGATCAGCACCGCCGGGAAGATCGGGCCACCGCGCAGGCTGCCCAGGGCGATGCCCCAGGCGGCCGTCTTGCAGAGCGTCAGCATCAGCAGTGCGTACACCGACCAGGCCGCCGGATTCGCGGCCAGGACACCCAGGGTGGCCTGGCCGGAGAGCGCCGCCTCCTCCGGCGAGCGGTCCGTCAGCAGCGCGTACGCGGAGATGCAGCCGCCGACCGCGACCGCGCACAGCACCGTGCGCAGGGCCGTCTGCCGGGCCGTCGGCGGCGGCACGGCCCGCAGCGGGTCGCCGACGGTGAACGCCTTGACCCGGTGGCCGAGCAGCTGACCGGACACGCAGACCACGGTGACCACGACCGCGACCGGCAGGCCCCACAGGAAGTCGCCCGGATCGGGGATGCCGGCGGGCGGTTCCGAGGGCAGCGACAGCGCGCCGACCGAGAGCCCGGTCCAGTGGCCGAAGCCGGTGAACACCAGTGCACCGATCCCGCTCGCCAGCAGGCAGGGCATGATCAGCAGCAGGAGTTGCGGCCCGCCCAGGCCGGCCGCCTCGATCATCATCACGGCGGCCACCAGCGGACTGCCGAAGATGGTGGAGATCGCCGCCGCCGAACCGGCCGCGCCGAGCACCGGCACCAGCTGGGGCCGGGCCGCGCGGCGGGACGGCCGGACGGCGAGCAGTGCCAGCCCGCCGCCCATCGCCATCAGCGGCGCCTCCGGGCCGAGCACCGCGCCGAGCGGCAGACAGGCGAGTGCGGCCAGCACGACGCCGGGCACGGCCCTCGGCGGTACGGGCGGCCCGCCCATACCGTCCACCGGGATGTGGCCGCCGCGCCCCGGCACCCGGGTGACGATCGGCGCGAGCAGCAGTCCGGCCAGCAGCAGCGCGGGCAGCGGCCACCACCAGGGGGCGCGGTCGAGGCCGAGGGCGTCGGGCAGGCTCTCCCAGACCCAGTGCTGGAGCTGGTGCTCCAGGCCGACGAACCAGAAGGCGGCCAGCGAGACCGGGACACCGACCAGGGCCGAGATCACGAGGAGGCCGAGGTAGCCCTTGGTGCGCAGCACGCCGTGCAGGGTGGGGTCCGGCCGCGCGGGGGCCGCCGCGGCGGCGGGAGGGGAGGCCGGGCCGGTGCCCGCCGTCGGGTCGGGCCTCGCCGTCGGGTCCTCGCTCCCGCTCGGACCGTCGCTCGGCTCGGGCATCGTCCGCCTCCGTCGGTTCCCCGCGCCGGTCCGGCTCCGGTCACGTCCTGCGACCGAGTCTCGCCCGCCGCCGGGGGCCGCGCACGGCAGCCGGGGGTCGGGGCCCGGCGCGTCCCGCCGGGCCTGCGCCATCAGGGTGAGGGGACGGGTCAGTCCTGGTGGATCCGGCGGGGGTCGCCGAGGGCGCTCTCGATGCCCTGGACCATTCGCCAGAGCGGCGCCCGGCGGCTGGCGACCAGCACCACGACGTCGTCCTGCTCCTCCGGCCCCTCACCGTCCGCCGACGGGTCGCCGCCGGCGGGGCGCTCGCCCCAGGTGTCGGTGACGAAGGCCATCGCCCGGTCCACCTCGGTCACCCAGTCGCTCTCGCCGCCGGAGCGGAGCCAGGTGCGCAGGGCGTGGTTGTGCGCGGAGACCACGGCGGCGGCGACCACGTCGGCCCGCAGCGGTCCCTCCGGGCGCCCGGCGAACCGGCCGCGCAGATAGTGCGCGAGGGTGTGCTCGTAGCGCCAGACGACGGACAGCTCGTAGGCGCGCAGGCCCGGCACCTTGCGGGTGAGACGGTAGCGCTGGACCGAGAAGGACGGCTGCTCGGCATACATCCGCAGGACCAGCCGGGCCGCATCGCAGGCGTGCCGGACCGGGTCCTCCTCGCCGCTGCCGGACTCCAGGAACTCCGTCATCTCGGCGAGGCCGCGCTCGTGGTCGGGGAAGACCACGTCCTCCTTGGCCGGGAAGTAGCGGAAGAAGGACCGCCGGCCGACCCCGGCGAGCGAGACGATGTCGTCGATCGTGGTCTGCTCGAAGCCGCGCTCCAGGAAGAGCTCGAAGGCGGCGGCAACCAGCGCCTCACGCATCGCGGGCTTCGGTTGCCCGTCGTTCATCGGTTGGTCCTGCTCTTCCTTCTCGCTCATTCCCGGAACATAGCATCGGCCTCGAACACCCGGACCGGCCCGTGTACGGCCGTGGTCCGGGTGCCCGAGGACGCGTTCCCGACGGGTCGGGAGGGGTGGGCTACGGCAGGTTGCGGGCCATCACGATGCGCTGGATCTGGTTGGTGCCCTCGTAGATCT
>NZ_JZWY01001258.1:0-2437 GCF_000966955.1 Streptomyces sp. NRRL S-495 | reverse complement strand
CCCCACCGGCTTCACCGGCTCCGAGGAGTCCTGCGCGGCCCATGTGGACGCGACCTGGCCCGACATCCGCCCGCTTCCGCCGCGCTCCTGAGGGGTGCCCTTCGGATCACGCCGAACCATTCGGAAACTTTCCTAACCAAATCCATTGACCCCGCGGCCGGGGAGCCCGATTCTGTGAGACACCCGCCGCGGGCCGTCGCCGTCCGCCGCGGGCGCCCCCCTTGACCTGCCGTCACCCCCGTGGTGTGGATCGACGAAAGCGAGTTGGCATGCGCAAGACCATCGGAGTCCGCCTGACCGCCCCGCTGCTGGCCGCCACCCTCGGTCCGGCCGCCCTCCTGCTGGCCCCGGTGGCCTCCGCCGCGGCGGACCCCGCCGTCGCGGCCGCGGACACCGCCGTCGCGGCCGTGCCCGGGATGGCCGCCGCGCCGTACGAGTACCTCGGCTGGGGCAACCCGCAGAAGCCGACGGACGTGATGAAGGCGACCGGCGTCAAGTGGTTCACGCTGGCCTTCATCCTCTCCGACGGCGGGTGCAACCCGAAGTGGGACGGCAGCCGGCCGCTCACCGGCGGCTCCGACGAGGCCGCGATCAAGTCGATCCGGGCGGCCGGCGGCGATGTGGTGGTCTCGGTCGGCGGGTGGAGCGGCAACAAGCTGGGCGAGAAGTGTTCCAGCGCGAGCGCACTGGCCGGCGCCTACCAGAAGGTCATCGATGCCTACAAGCTCAAGGCCTTCGACATCGACATCGAGGACACCGAGTTCTCCAACGCGACGGTCCGTCAGCGGGTGGTCGACGCCCTGAAGATCGTCAAGACCAGGAACCCCGGCCTCGTCACCTACATCACCATGGGCACCACGCCCACCGGCCCGGACGCCACCGGCAAGGACCTCATCAAGCGCGGCGCGGCGGCGGGCCTCGCCAACGACGGCTGGGTGGTCATGCCGTTCGACTTCGGCGGCCACAGCGGCACCATGGGGCAGGCCTCGGTCGGCGCCATGGAGGGCCTCAAGGCGGCGGTGAAGAGCGCCTACGGCTACAGCGACGACGCCGCCTACCGGCACATCGGGGTGTCCTCGATGAACGGGAAGACCGACGAGGCCGGCGAGACCGTCACCACGGCCGACTTCCGCACCCTGCTCGGGTACGCCCAGCAGCACCACATCGCCCGGTTCGCCTTCTGGTCCGTCAACCGCGACCGCGCCTGCGGCTCGGGCACCGACGCCGACGCGTGCAGCGGCGTCGCGCAGTCCCCGTACGAGTTCACCAGGATCGTCGTCCAGTACCAGGGCTGAGAACACCCCGGCCGCGGGGCGCGCCGCTCACTCCACCGGAGCCGCGCCCCCGGCCGGTCCGCCCAGGTAGCGGCCGTCCCTGGCGACCACCCGGCCGGCCCGGACCACCAGCTCGCGCGGCGGCAGGTCGACCACGACCTGCGGGAGGCACTCGCCGGACACCAGCATGAAGTCCGCCGGCGATCCCGGCTCCAGGGTCGCCCTCGGCAGGTCGAGCAGTTCGGCACCGCCGTCGGCGGCCAGCGCGAAGCACGCGGCCAGCTCCTCGTCCGTACGGGCGTCGGTGGTCCAGCCGAGCAGGTGGGCCCGGTGCAGCATGTCCGCGTTGCCGAACGGGCTCCAGGAGTCCCGCACGCCGTCCGAACCGAGGCCCACCCGCACGCCGTGCGCCCGGAGTTCACGGAACGGCAGGACCTGGTGCGCCGAGGGCGCGACGGTGGTGAGGCCGACGCCGGACCCGGCGAGCAGCGCGGCCAGCTCGTCGAGCCGTTCGCCGCCCAGCTCCGGGACGCAGAAGGCGTGGCTGACCACGACCCGGCCGGCCAGACCGGCGGCCCTGGTCCGCGCGGCGATGTCGCGCAGCGGCCCCAGGGCCCGGTCACCCCGGTCGTGCAGATGGACGTCCAGCCGCAGCCCGTACCGCTCGGCCAGGCCGAAGACCAGGTCGAGCTGGGCCGGGCCCTCGCCGTCCGCACCGCCGTCGAACCCGGCCGGGTCGATGCCGCCGACCGCGTCGATCAGCCCGCTCGCCGCCGCCTCGGCCAGCAGCGCCCCCGCCCCGGGGGTGCGGCGGACCCCGTGCTGCGGGAAGGCGACCAGTTGGAGGTCCAGCGCCCCGGCCAGCCGCTCCCGCACCTCGGCCAGACCGGTCACCCCGGCCAGGCCGAAGGCGGGCGCGACGTCCACGTGCGCCCGGACGGCGCGGGTGCCGGAGGCCACGGCATGGGCGAGCAGCCGGTGGGCGCGCTCGGCCAGCGGGGTGCGCTGGTGCCGGTGGAGGTCGACGTCGCCCCGGACGTACTCGGGCAGCGAACCGGCCGGGCGCCGGCTGTACCAGGGCTCGCCCCAGGCGGTCTTGTCCGGGTGGATGTGCGCGTCCACCAGGGTGGGCAGCGCGATCCGGCCCGCGCCGTCGACCACCT
>NZ_JZWY01001257.1:0-794 GCF_000966955.1 Streptomyces sp. NRRL S-495 | reverse complement strand
TCGGCCCAGAGCTTGCCCATCACGCCGACGTTGTGGACGACCAGCGCGAGGACGCCGGGGAAGGGGCCGAGGCCGACGGCGGTGACGAAGACCAGGGCGAAGACCACGTCGGGGACGGAGCGCAGGAAGGACAGCAGGGAGCGCGCCGCCTGCTGGACGGCGACGGAGGGGGCGACGCCGCGGGCGGCGAGCAGGGCGAGCAGCAGCGAGGGCGGGATCGACAGGGTGGTGCCGAGCAGGCCGATCCACAGGGTGACCAGGGCGGCGTCGATGCTGGACGTCAGGACGGACCGGTCGAGGCGGGGCGGGAACGCCTCGGAGACGAAGGAGGCCATGCCGTGCCAGCCGTCGACGAGCGCGCCGAGGGACATCTCGGTGGTGTTCCAGGCGATCACATGGACGACGGCGAGGACCGCGGTGACGACCACCGCGGTGACAGCGGCGCGGGGCCGACGGGGACGGCCCGGGACGGGCAGGCGGCGCAGGGGGCGGGGGGCGGTCGTCATCGGAGGCTCTCGGCGAGTGCGGGCTGGTAGAGGTGGTCGACGTTCTGGTCGGGTTCGCCGTCGAGCAGGATGCGGCCCTCGCACAGGCCGACGATCCGGTCGGCGTGCCGGGCGGCGAGCGAGGGCTGGTGCAGGACGGCGACCACGGCGAGTCCTTCCTGATGGGCGAGTTCGGCGAGCAGGGCGAGGACCTGTTCGGTCGCGGCGGGGTCGAGGGCGGAGACGGGTTCGTCGGCGAGGATCACCTCGGGCCGCTGGCACAGCGCGCGGGCGACGGCGACGCGCTGC
>NZ_JZWY01001256.1:0-1853 GCF_000966955.1 Streptomyces sp. NRRL S-495 | reverse complement strand
CGCGACGCGCTGCTGCTGGCCGCCGGAGAGGCGGTCGGCGCGGTCGTGGGCGCGGTCGGCGAGGCCGACCCGGTCCAGGCAGGCCATGGCTTCCTCCCGCAGCTCGCGGGGGAACAGGCGCGGGTGCAGGGAGTGCCGCAGCGGGAGCCGGCCGAGGGCGCCGGCGCACACATTGTCGAGGACGGTGCGCCGGGCCACGAGGTGGAGCTGCTGGAAGACGGTGGCGAGGGCGAGCGGGTCGGCCGCCCTGCCGTCCAGGGTGACGGTGCCCTCCGCCGTCGGCTCCAGGCCGGCGGCGGCGCGCAGCAGGGTGGACTTGCCGCAGCCGTTGGCGCCGAGCACCGCGAGGAACTGGCCGCGCGGGACGGTGAGATCGACGCCGCGCAGTACGGCGCGTTCGCCGTAGCGCACCGTGATGGCGGAGAGCGCCAGCATCAGAGGTCCTTGTCGGTGAGGTGGAGGGTGGCGGCGAGGTCGAACAGCGGCTGGTAGGTGGACTTGTCGACAGCGACCAGCGGGGCGGCGGGCTTGACGGCCAGCAGGGCACCGATCTGGCCGACCTTGTCGGCGGGCAGGTGCAGCAGGGTGTCCGCGACGGCCTTCTTGAACGCGGGGTCGAGGTTGCCGCGGACGGTGATGGGGTCGTTGGGGATGGCGTCGGAGGCCCAGACCTTGCGGAACCTGGCGGGGTCGAAGGTCTTGGACGCGGTGGCGCTGGCCTGCTGCTGGGAGTTGATCTCGGCGGCGTCGACGGTGCCCTTGGCCAGGGCGAGCAGCGATTCGGCGTGGCCGCCGGCGTAGTTGACCTTGACGTCCTCGGGCTTGAGGCCGGCGTCGACGATGGCCTTGCGGGGAAGCGCGTCGCCGGAGGTGGAGCCGACCGAGGACAGCGCGAGGGACTTCCCGGCGAGGTCCTTGACGCTCTGGACGGGGGAGTCCGCGGGCACCCAGATGCCGGCGGTGTAGCTGGAGACCTTGCCGGTGCTGTCGCCGAAGGAGGCCACCGCCTCGGCGCCGGCCCGCTGCTGGGCGAAGACGTAGCCGAGCGGGCCGAACATGGCGATGTCGAGCTTGCCGTTCTGCAGCGCCAGGACCTCGGCGGAGTAGTCCTCGGTGATGGTGAGCTGCACGGGGCAGTTCAGCTGTTCGCCCAGGGAGTCGGCCAGCACCTTGGCGGCGGGGGTGAGCTTGGCGGGGTCCTCGAAGGGCTCGACGCCGAAGCGGATCTTCCCGCCCGGGCAGGTCGCGGACTTCGCGTCCGAGGAGGAGCCGCCGCTGCCGCAGGCGGTCAGGGAGAGCGCGGCGAGGGTGCCGGTGAGCAGCAGGGCGAGGGGGCGAAGACGCACGGTGGGCTCCGGGTGAGCAGGAAGGGCGAGCAAGGAGAACGAGAAAGGAGAGCGAGCAAAGAGGGGTGCAGCGGGGAGGGGCCGGAGGGCGGGGCCGGCGGTGACCGCCCGGGCGCCGCCGGAGGTCCGGCAGTCGGAACGCTGTCAGGCTCCACCGCCACCGGTCAACCGCTTGTTGTGACAAGTCATTTCCTGTTCACCCACCCGTGACCTCCCCTCCCGACGGAGGGAGGTCGACCGGAATGGGGGACGAACGGCTGGACAGCCTGGCCATCACCCTTCTGTGCGCGTCCCGGAAAGGGCGTGCGGCTCGCAGTCGGGCGGCCCGTTCATGGCACCCGATGAGTGAACAGTGAATGACTTGTAGTGACAGGTCATTGCCGCTGGTGCGGCTTCGCTGCGACGGTTTCGGCCGAAGGAGGAACACCTGCCATGAACCAAGACGGAATCCACCGACGGTCCTTCCTGGTCGGCGGCGCAGCCGCGCTGACCACCGCCGTCGCCACC
>NZ_JZWY01001255.1:0-239 GCF_000966955.1 Streptomyces sp. NRRL S-495 | reverse complement strand
CACCGCCACCACCGCCCTCGCCGCGCCCGCCCACGCCGACGCCCATCCCGAGACCGCCGCCCCACCGCGTGCCGCGGTGCTGGAGTACCTGGACCCGTGGACCAGGGCCACCGGCCTGGCCGAACTGCTGCGCCGGGCCGGCTTCACCGTCGTCCCGCTGGACACCGCCAAGGCCGCGACCGCACAGGGCGTCGACCTGATCGCGTTCGGCAGCTTCACCAACAACGGCACGGCGTACC
>NZ_JZWY01001254.1:0-2522 GCF_000966955.1 Streptomyces sp. NRRL S-495 | reverse complement strand
GGCGTACCCGGCCTACGTGGCCGCGCAGGCCGCCTCGCTGCGGGACTTCGCGGCCGCCGGCGGCACCGTGCTGGACCTGGCCCAGTCCGACCAGTACGGCGCGGCCGTCTCCTACCTGCCGTCCGCGCTCACCGCGGTGCGCACCGACGCCGACTACGACACGGTCCTGCCGGTGGCCGTCGACCACCCCCTGGTGGCGGCGCTGCCGGTGGTGGGCGGAAAGGTGCTCACCGGCCGCGCCTCCGGCATCAGGGTCAGCTGGGAGACCGTCGGCAGCTGGCGCACGATGCGGGTGCTGCTGGCCTGCACCGCGAGCGGCACCGCGCCGGCCCTGCTGGAGGGCGCGTACGGCGCGGGCCGCTTCCTGGTGACCAGCCTGACCGTCGACAAGTGCTTCGACAGTGCCGGGACAACGATCCAGCCGGTTGCCGCGGTGCAGGACAGCGTCGCGTTCTTCACCGCGCTGGCCGGGTACGTGGCGCGGGTCAGGGCCGGGACGGCGCCCGCCGTGGTGCCGACCCCCATGCCCGCGCAGGCCCCGGTCGGACCGCTGGTCGGCCATGTCGACACCACCACCGCGCGGCTGTGGGCCCGGCCCGGCCTGGACCCCGTCGCGTACCCGGCCTGGCGGTGCACCGTGCGCCGGGCCGACGGCTGGACCACCGCCGTGGACGTCCCGGTCTCGACCGCCAACGACAACACGCTGCTGGCCGACGTCGCAGGTCTGCGGGCCGCCACCCGCTACGAGTTCACCATCGCCCCCGCGGTCGCCGCGCCCGGCTTCACCCCGCTGGCCGGATCCTTCACCACCTCCCCGGCCGCGGGGGTGGCCACCGTGGTCACCATGGGACTGGGCTCCTGCGCGCCTTCCGACCCCAACCCGGTGTGGACCCGGATCGCCGCCGAGGGCTGCGACAGCTTCGTCATGCTCGGCGACAACCCCTACATCGACTCCGGCGACCTCGCCGTGGCCCGCGCCAAGCACCGCACCTTCCTCGCCCAGCCCGAACTCGCCGGGCTGATCGCCACCACGCCGACCTGGTTCACCTGGGACGACCACGACTTCGGCACCAACGGCGTCAACGGCTCCTTCAGCGGCAAGGCCAACACCCGCGCGGCGTTCGTCGACTACCGCGCCAACGCCTCCTTCGGCCACGCCGCCGACGGCACCCGCCTGACCACCAGGACCGCCGGGCAGGGCGTCCACACCTCCTTCCGCCGCGGCCCGATCGAGGTGTTCCTGCTCTACCCGCGCTGGTTCAGCACCACCGCCCCCAGCTTCGCCGACCCCACCAGGACCACCTGCCTCGGCCAGGTCCAGTGGGACTGGCTGCGTGCCGCCCTGCGCGCGAGCACCGCCCCGTTCAAGGCCATCGCCTCCGGCATGATCTGGGACGACAAGGGCAACGCCGAGACCGACGACTGGGCCACCTACCAGTACGAGAAGGACGCCCTCCTCGACTTCCTGGCGGCCGAGAGGATCCCCGGCTGCTTCCTGGTCAGCGGCGACATCCACAGCTCGCAGGCCCTCGACTACGGTCCCCGGATCGGCTACGACCTGTGGCAGTTCGTCGTCAGCCCGCTGCACGGCAGCACCATCTCCGGCCTCAACGCCGGCAACCCCGCCCTGGTCGCCGGCGCGGTGGAGCCCTACACCTTCCTCAAGCTCGTCGCGGACACCACCGTCTCCCCCGCGACGCTCACCGCCACCTGGATCAACCGCGACGGCAGGCGCCTGTTCGAGGTCCACCGCACCGCCACCGACCTCGGCCACCCTGCCTGACGCCTGACGCCTGACCCACGCACACCGCTTCCGGACCCCTGCCCGCGCCGCGACCCGTCGGCGCGGGCAGGGGTTCACCCATTCTTCTCGTCTCTTATCATGACAAGTACTTGATCAGGGTCGAGTTTCATGACAAGTTCGGGGAATGAGCGTCACCACCGACACGATCCCGGTCCGCCTCGCCCGCTGGGACGGCGTCCAGCGGCCCTTCGCCCTACTGGAGAGCAGCACCCCCCGCACCCCCGGCCCCGGCGAACTGCTGGTCCGCATCGACCTCGCCACCATCTGCGGCAGCGACCTGCACACCGTCGAAGGCCGCCGTCCCTCCCCGGTCCCCTCCCTGCTCGGCCACGAGCAGGTCGGCACGGTGGTCGGCGTCGGCGCGGGCGGCGTGCGCTGCGTGGACGGTCTCCCGGCCGAGGAGGGCATGCGGGTGGTCTGGTCCGTGGCCGCGTCCTGCGGCGTCTGCGAGCGCTGCACCGGCGACCTGCCGAACAAGTGCCTGGACCTGCGCAAGTACGGCCACGAGCCGTGGTCCCCCGACGCCCCGCTCAACGGCGGCTTCGCCACCCACTGCGTGGTGCTGCCCGGTACCGCCGTCGTCGCCGTCCCCACGGAGGTGCCCGACGCAGTCGCCGGCCCCGCCTCCTGCGCCACCGCCACCGTCGCGGCCGCCCTCGACGCCGCCGGCCCACTCGCCGGGCGCCGGGTGCTGATCACCGGCGCCGGCATGCTCGGC